>JBBSRS010000523.1:0-2299 GCA_038242795.1 Burkholderiales bacterium | reverse complement strand
GGCTTCGCAGGCATGCGCCGGAATCGCTATGGATTCAATCGCTGCTTGTGACCTGTCCACCAGCACGACCGGGTGATTCCGCTGGTGAAACCAGCGTGCATGGCGGCCATGGCCGCAAGCCACATCCAACACCACGCCGCCCGGTCTGACCAAGTGCGACCAGCGCAGCACCCACGGGGAAGGCATTGCTGCGTCTGCATGAAGAGCGTCTGGTGCTGATTGATTTACTATCATTTTTATAGCTGTATGGGTACACCCTGCTTGCGCAGGAGGCCTGAAAGGCTTGAAATTTTGAAAAAAAGTCCTAAAAACACGACCACATCTGGTCGGCCAGTGAGATCAGGAACTCGGGCCGCGTGTAGAGTGAAAACACCCCCAGCGACACCACGATGGCCAGGCTCCACACCACGGCTTTGCGCAGCATCTCAAGCGCCCTGCGGCAAGCCGCCCGGGCTGACGCGGTGAATCGGCGTTTCCCGGACCGGCAGGTTGATCAGCCCGGCCAGTACGCCCAGCACGATGGCGATGTACCAGACGATGTCGTAACTGCCGGTACGGTCATACAGGAAGCCGCCCAGCCACACGCCCATGAACGAGCCGATCTGGTGGCTGAAGAAGATGAAGCCGCTGAGCATCGACATGTGCTGGATGCCGAAGATCTGCGCCACCACCGCGTTGGTGGGCGGAATCGTCGACAGCCACAGCAGGCCCATCAGGCTGGAAAAGATATAGACGCTGGCCGGGCTCAGCGGCGCGGCGATGAACACGCTGATCACGATGGCGCGTGAAAAATAGATCGTCGCCAGGATCTTGCGCTTGGCCATCCGCTGGCCGAGCACGCCTGCCGCATAGGTGCCAAACACGTTGAACAGGCCGATCAGCGCCAGCGCGTAGCCGGCCACCTGCGGCGACAGCCCCTTGTCCTTGAGGTAGCTGGGCATGTGAACGCCGATGAACACCACCTGGAAGCCGCAGACAAAGTAGCCTGCCATGAGCATCTGAAAGCTCGGGTACTTCAGCGCCTCGCGCAACGCCTGGCCGATGCTCTGGTCGCGCTTGGCGGGCACGCCGCCGTCAAACCCGTTTTCGCGCAGGCCCAGCGCCATCGGCACGATCAACAGCACGGCGCCGCCCAGCACCAGCAGGGCCGTCTGCCAGCCCAGCGTGCTGATCAGGAAGCCTTCGGTGGGCACCATCAAAAACTGGCCGAACGACCCTGCCGCCGCCGCCACACCCATGGCCCATGAGCGCTTGTCCGCCGAGATATTGCGGCCGATCACGCCGTAGATGACCGCATAGGTGGTGCCCGCCTGGGCCGCGCCAATCAGCACGCCGGCCGTCAGGGTGAACAGCAGGCCTGTCGGCGACAGCGCCATGCCGACCAAGCCCAGGGCGTACAGCACGGCGCCACCGGCAATCACCCGGAACGCGCCGAAACGGTCGGCGACCATGCCGGCAAAAATGCCGAAAATGCCCCAGGACAGGTTTTGCACCGCAAGCGCAAAGGCAAAGGTTTCGCGCGTCCAGCCCTGCGCCTGGGTGATGGGCTGCAGCCACAGGCCAAAGCCATGCCGGATGCCCATGGACAGCGTGACGATGGCCGCGCCGCAGGCCAGGACCTGAAACATCGACAGTTTTTGGGGGGACGAAAGCGCGCTTGGGGTCATGGCCAGACTTTAACGACAATGTCTTGCAGGGACTGTCGCCTGCGCAAAATTTGACCCGCCCATTCAGAGAGCGTAGAAATAGCCAGACTTGAGGGCTGTATGTTTGTACAGTTAAGTGGGTCGTCCCGGTTTACAATTCAGGCAACACCTGAACTGCCATGGCCGAAAAAAACATCATTGATCCCCCCGCTTATTCCGAAAGTTCGATCCGCGTCTTGAAGGGCCTGGAGCCCGTCAAGCAGCGCCCGGGCATGTACACCCGCACCGACAATCCGCTGCACATCATCCAGGAGGTGCTCGACAACTCGGCCGACGAGGCGCTGGCCGGGCACGGCAAGAAAATCAAGGTCATGCTGCATGTGGATGGCTCGGTGACCATCGAGGACGACGGGCGCGGCATTCCCTTTGGACTGCACCCGGAAGAGCAGGCGCCGGTGGTCGAGCTGGTGTTCACCCGGCTGCATGCCGGCGGCAAGTTCGACAAGGGCAAGGGCGGCGCCTACAGTTTTTCCGGTGGCCTGCACGGCGTCGGCGTCAGCGTGACGAACGCGCTGTCCACCCGGCTTGAAGTGACGTCCTACCGCGAAGGCAAGGTGGCCAGCCTGGCTTTTTCCGCCGGCGACGTGGTCGAG
>JBBSRS010000522.1:0-2299 GCA_038242795.1 Burkholderiales bacterium | reverse complement strand
GCCGCCCACGGTGGGCAGGGTTTTGACGCTGGCCGGGTCGTTGGAATAGCGGTCCACGCCCACCAGCCGCTGGCATGCGCCCAGCGCGCAAATGCTTTCAGTCAGCGAAGGCAGCAGGCTGACGATGCGCTGCGGGCTTTGCGCCAGCGTGACGCTGACGCCCCGGTCATCGGTGAGTTGCAGGGCGTGGGCCGGGGCGAGTGTGGCCAGGCTGAGCAGCAGCATGAACGCTGTGGTGAAAGTTTTAAGCGCGCTGACCTTCACCCCAGCCTTCTGCCTGAGGGAGAGGGAGCAAGAAAAATTCATCATGCCGTGCCTTTCAGCGTGAGCGGCAAACCGGCTGCCATGAAGGTCACGCGTTGGCAGGCCTGCGCCAGTTGCTGGTTCAGCAGCCCCAGCGCATCGACAAACGCCCGCGTTTCGCGCCCGAGCGGAATCACGCCCAGGCCAATCTCGTTGCCGACCAGCACGACCGGGCCGGCGGCGTTTTCAATTGCTCTTAAAACCATAGCTATCTGCGCCCGTGCAGCCTGCGCTGTAGGCTCATTTTGCTTGGAATCGTCCATCGGCATGAGCAAATTGGTCAGCCACAGCGTCAGGCAGTCCACGACGACGAGGGTTTGCGGCTGGCTATGACGCGCCAGGGTTTTACCCAGCGCCAGCGGCTCTTCAACGGTTTGCATGCCCGGCACCCGCTCGGCGCGGTCGGTCTGGTGGCGCGCAATGCGTTCGCGCATTTCCTCGTCCCAGGGCTGGGCGGTGGCGATCATCACCGCCTGATGCGCCGGCGACTGGGCCAGCCAGCTGCGCGCCAGCAACTCGGCGCGGCGCGACTTGCCGCTTTTCTGGCCACCCAAAATCAGCTCGCTGCGGGCGGCGGACAGCAACTCATCCATGTGCTGCATTCCAACCGAGGATGAACTTGTGCAGCTTTTCCACGCCATCGGTCAGCGCGGCCGGGCCGGGTTGCAGGATTTCGGACGACTTGATCTCGAACAATTGGTTATTTTTGATGGCTGGCACGTTTTCCCAGCCGGGCCGGGCGGCGACCAGCTCGGGCCGGAATTTCTTGCCGCACCAGGAGCCAAAAATAATGTCGGGCGCGCGCTGCACGATGTCCAGTCCGTCGGCAATGATGCGCCCCTTGCCCATCGGCTCTTTGGCCAGTTCGGGAAAACAGTCGTCGCCGCCGGCAATGCCGACCAGCTCGGACACCCAGGCGATGCAGCTGATGTGCGGGTCGTGCCATTCCTCGAAAAACACCTTGGGGCGGCGCTTGAGCGAATGCGCCGCCTGCTCAATGGCCAGCAGCCGCTGCTGCATCTGCCCGATCAACAGCATGCCGCGCTCGACTTGCCCGACCATCGCGGCGAGCTGGTACATCATCGAGAAGATTTCGGCCACGCTGCGCTGGTTGAAGATGGTGACCTGGATTCCGTGGCGAATCAGCTGCGCGGCAATGTCGGCCTGCAGGTCTGAAAAGCCGATGACGCAGTCGGGCTTCAAATCAACAATCTTGTCGATTTTGGCGCTCAGGTAGGCGCTGACCTTGGGCTTTTCGTTGCGCGCCCGCGGCGGGCGCACGGTGTAGCCCGAAATGCCGACGATGCGGCGCTCTTCGCCCAGCATGTAGAGCCATTCGGTGGGTTCTTCGGTCAGGCAGACGATGCGCTGCGGGCCGTAGGCCGAGCTGTCTTTGCTGGCGGCCAGTGTGCGCCAGTCGTTTGCGGTTTCAGTCATGGTCGTCTTTCAAAAACAGGCGCGCCGCCGCCGCCGGGCTGGACGCAAACCAGGCATGGAAATAACTCGCCTTGACCGCGTCCGTCGGACCGGACACATACAGCGCCTCGCCTTCGCCGCGCAAGGTGCGCCCCGGCGCGGCCTCGGTGCGGCGGGCAGCGGGCAGCGGCGTGGCGCAGGTGGAATAGTGAAAGGTGTGGCCGCGCAAGGTGCCGCCCGGCATGTCCAGCTGCTGCGGACCCAGCGCGGCGAGCCGCTTTTGCATCGTGACGCTGCCGGGCAAGACGCCCCACATCGGCTGGCTGACGCCGTTGGTGTCGATGATTTCGTCAAACAAGGCCATCATGCCGCCGCACTCGGCCCAGACCGGCTTGCCGGCCTGAACGTGCGCGGCGATGCTGCTTTTCATGGCGCTGTTGGCAGTCAGCGTTTCGGCATGCAGTTCGGGGTAGCCGCCGGGCAGCCAGAGCGCGTCGCAGTCGGGCAGTGCATCGTCTGCCAGCGGTGAAAAATACGCCAGTTCAGCGCCCATCGCCTGCAGGCAGTCGATGTTGGCGGC
>JBBSRS010000521.1:0-2303 GCA_038242795.1 Burkholderiales bacterium | reverse complement strand
GTCACGGCCATGATGGTTTCCTAAAAATCAAAGGTATTCAAAACCGGGCTTTCGCCTGGTCAGCTGCTGTCACGCAGCTTCTGAGGGCCAGCGGCACAATGGCCACGGCAAAGCCTCAGGGATGGTGCGCGGGGCGGGACTCGAACCCGCACAGTATTGCTACCGTCAGGACCTAAACCTGGTGCGTCTACCAATTTCGCCACCCGCGCGCCTGAAAAAAACAGCGGGAATCCGGATTGGGCTCCAGATTCCCGCTTGAAATCGGTCAACTTTCTATTTTAGCCTGTATCCGAAAGCCGCTTTTTTTGACAATACATTCGGCATGACCGCCTCAAGTGTTGGCAGACTTGGTGCCCTTTTCCCGCCGGACTCGAAACCAGGCCGCGTACATCGCCGGCAAGGCCAGCAAGGTCAGCACCGTGGCCACGATCAGCCCGCCCATGATGGCAACAGCCATCGGCCCCCAGAACACGCTGCGCGAAAGCGGAATCATCGCCAGCACGGCCGCGGCGGCCGTCAGCACGATGGGCCGCAGACGGCGCACGGCCGACTCGACAATCGCGTCCCAGGCAGGGATGCCACTGGCCCGGTCTTTCTCGATCTGGTCAATCAGGATGACCGAATTGCGCTGGATCATGCCCATCAGCGCAATCACGCCCAGCAAGGCGACAAAGCCAAACGGCCGGCCCAGCAATATCAAGGCACCGGCGACACCCGCAATGCCCAGCGGTCCGGTCAGGAACACCAGCATGGCGCGGCTGAAGCTGTGCAGCTGCAGCATCAAGAGCGTGAAGGTCAGGAACAGCATGATGGGGATCCCGGCGGCAATCGACGCCGAACCCTTGCTGCTTTCCTCCACCGCGCCGGCCACGTCAATGCGGTAGCCCGCCATGCCGTTGGTGTGCCATCGGGCTTCCAGTGCCTTCAGCGCGGGCAGCAGTTGCGCCGTGACGGTCGCGCCTTGCAGGCCTTCGGCAATGTCGCCCTGGACGGTGATGGCGTAGTCGCGGTTCTCGCGCCACATCACGCCCGGCTCCCAGGCAAACACCGGCTTGGCAATTTGCGTCAGCGGGATGAACTGCCCGGATGCGGTCGGCAGATAGGCGTTGCCGATGTCGGTGATGGCGCTGCGTTCATCGAGCGGCTGGCGCAGCACGATGTCGACAGACAAGTCCCCTTCGCGAAACTGGCCCACCGTCGAGCCGCTGAGCAGTGCGCGCGCGCCTTGCGCAATCGACTGGCTGGTCACGCCGAGCGCACGCGCCTTGGACTGGTCCACTTCCAGGCGCACCACCTTGACCGACTCGTTCCAGTTGTCATTGACGCCGCGCATGCTGGCGTTGTCGCGCAGCACGGTCTTGACCTCGTCGGCACGCTGGCGCAGCACCAGCGGGTCGCTGCCGACGACGCGGAACTGCACCGGGTACGGCACCGGCGGCCCGTTGGGCAGCAGCTTGACGCGGCCGCGCACCTCGGGAAATTCGGTCGCCAGCAGGGTGGGCAGCTTGATGCGCAGCGATTCGCGCACCGTCAGGTCTTTGGGCAGCACAATCATTTGTGACACGTTGGTCTGCGGAAACACCTGGTCCATGGGCAGGTAAAACCGCGGCACGCCCGACCCAAGCCAGGTGCTGACCGACGCCACCCCGGCCTCCTGCATCAGCCGCTGCTCGACGCGCCTGGCGGTCGCTTCGTTCGCGGCGAACGACGTGCCTTCGGGGAACCAGATGTCAACCATGATTTCAGGCCGGCTGGAGTCCGGGAAGAACTGCTGCTGCACCCGGCCCATGCCGACAATGCCGAGCGCAAAAATCAGCACCGTTGCGCCAATCGTCAGCCAGCGGTGCTCCACGCACCAGTTCACCGTGCGGCGAAAGGTGTTGTAAAACGGGCTGTTGAACATTTCATGCGGGCTGTCGTGGCCGGGTTGGCCTTGGTTCACGTCCTGCACATGCGGCGGCGGCTTGAGCAGCAGCGTGCCTAGGTAAGGCACGAAGTACACCGACACGATCCAGCTCAGCACCAGCGCAATCACTGTGACGGCAAAAATTGCGTAGGTGTATTCGCCGGTCACCGACTTGGCCAGCCCGATCGGCAAAAACCCGGCGGCGGTGATCAAGGTGCCGGTCAACATCGGCATGGCGGTGATTTCATAGGCAAAGGTGGCGGCGCGCACCTTGTCGTAGCCCTCCTCCATCTTGCGCACCATCATCTCGACGGCAATGATGGCGTCATCGACCAGCAGCCCGAGCGCAATGATCAGCGAACCGAGCGAAATCTTGTGCAGGCCGATGTTCAGGTAC
>JBBSRS010000520.1:0-2320 GCA_038242795.1 Burkholderiales bacterium | reverse complement strand
GCGTGGTCACCGGCTACGGCATGATCAACGGCCGGCTGGTGTTTGTCTTCAGCCAGGATTTCACCGTGTTTGGCGGCGCCCTGAGCGAAGCCCATGCCGAGAAAATCTGCAAGGTGATGGACCAGGCCATGAAGGTCGGCGCGCCGGTCATCGGCCTGAACGACTCGGGCGGCGCGCGCATCCAGGAAGGCGTGGCGTCTCTGGGCGGTTATGCCGACGTGTTCCAGCGCAACGTCATGGCCAGCGGCGTGATTCCGCAGATCAGCCTGATCATGGGGCCGTCAGCCGGCGGCGCGGTGTATTCGCCCGCCATGACCGACTTCATTTTCATGGTCAAGGATTCGTCCTACATGTTTGTCACCGGTCCCGAAGTGGTCAAGACCGTGACGCACGAGGAAGTGACAGCCGAAGAACTGGGCGGTGCCATCACCCACACCACCAAGAGCGGCGTAGCCGATCTGGCCTTCGAGAACGATGTCGAAGCGCTCATCATGCTGCGCCGCCTGTACAACTACCTGCCGCTGAACAACCGCGAAAAAGCACCAATGCGCCCGAGCGCCGACCCGGCCAACCGCATGGACAAGAGCCTGGACACGCTGGTGCCTGTGAGCGCCAACAAGGCCTACGACATGAAGGAACTCATCACCAAGACGGTCGACGATGGCGACTTTTTCGAGATCCAGCCCGAGTACGCCAAGAACATCATCATCGGTTTTGCCCGCATGGAAGGCCAGTCGGTCGGCATCGTCGCCAACCAGCCTTTGGTGTTGGCCGGTTGCCTGGACATCAAAAGCTCGATCAAGGCGGCGCGCTTTGTGCGTTTTTGCGATGCCTTCAACATTCCGGTCATCACTTTCGTCGATGTGCCCGGTTTCATGCCCGGCACCTCGCAGGAATACGGCGGCATCATCAAGCACGGTGCCAAGCTGCTTTACGCCTACGCTGAATGCACCGTGCCGAAAATCACCGTCATTACCCGCAAGGCCTACGGCGGCGCGTACGACGTGATGGCTTCCAAGCATTTGCGCGGCGACGTGAACTTTGCCTGGCCGAATGCCGAAATTGCCGTCATGGGTGCCAAGGGCGCGGTCGAGATCATCTTCCGCGAAGACAAGGGCGACCCGGTCAAGCTCGCCGCGAAAGAAGCCGAATACAAAGCGCGTTTCGCCAATCCGTTCGTCGCCGGCGCACGCGGCTTCATTGACGACGTGATCCTGCCGCACGAAACCCGCAAGCGCATTTGCCGCTCGCTGGTGATGCTCAAAGACAAGAAGCTGGAAAACCCGTGGCGCAAGCACGGCAACATTCCCCTATGAAACACATCATCAGTAATGCCTTTACCGCAGTGCGCCCCTGGGGCAGCCTGCCGATTGCCAACATGGGTGGCGTCACGGTGAAGCTGCACTGGACTGATCAGCCTTACCACTGGCATGTGAATGACGGTGAGGAAGTTTTTGCCGTGATGGATGGCGAGGTCGCCATGCGTTACCGGGTCAATGGCCAAGAAGAAGTGGTGCTGCTGAAAACCGGCGACGTTTTTTACGCTGAACCAGGAACCGAGCATGTTGCGCATCCGCAGGGCGAGGCGCGTATTCTCGTGATTGAAAAAGAAGGAAGTGTGTGATGTTTACCAAGATCCTGATCGCCAACCGGGGCGAAATCGCCTGCCGCGTCATTCTTACCGCCCGCAAGATGGGCATCAAGACGGTGGCGGTGTATTCCGATGCTGACAAGGATGCGCGCCATGTCGAACTGGCCGATGAAGACGATGCCTTCTTCTTCCACGCGCTTGGCAAAGCCGGCGTTTTCGCTCAGGAAGCCGTAGCCCGGATGCACCGCTTGCGCGCCGGTCTGCTTGCAGGCGGCAATGATTTTTTCGGCTTGCAGGTAGCTGTCGCGGCTTGGCGCGGGGCCGATGTTGACGGCTTCATCGGCAAGCTCGACATGGCGCGCATCCTTGTCGGCGTCGGAATACACCGCCACCGTCTTGATGCCCATTTTGCGGGCGGTAAGAATGACGCGGCAGGCAATTTCGCCCCGGTTGGCGATCAGAATTTTGGTAAACATTTCAGAGTCCGTTTTCTTGAATGATTCGCTTCAGCTGTTGGATAGCTTCTTTACTAAAACGCAGACTCTGGCTTTTTTTCCCCGGAATCGCACGCACTGCAGACCCATAAGTGTCAAGTTGCAAAAGTTTTTCATCTCCCAAACTCACGACTGTGTAACTGCAGTCCACCGTTGAGTGTTTAGAAATCGATTGAAGTGGCTTTGATTCGATGTTGGTAATTAATGCCATCTCGGTCCTTTACAGCGGACTGTT
>JBBSRS010000519.1:0-2322 GCA_038242795.1 Burkholderiales bacterium | reverse complement strand
TTTTCGCCTTATCCTGCAACAAATGCCCCAGCGGCAGCGCGGCGCTGGCTTTCACTTCGCCGAGCGAAAAGCTGGTGTGCAGGTCTTTCACATTCGGCAGGTTGCTCAGCACGTCGCGCGCAAACTGGCTGAAGCTGTTCAGGTCGCGGCTGACGACCTGCAATTCAAACGTGCCGGTGCCGCTGATGTAGTGGCAGCTGACCACTTCGGGGATTTTGCGGATGGCGTCTTCGAGCGACTGCAGCACGTCGCCGCTGTTGCGGGCGGCGTCCAGGCGCACAAAGGCCAGCACGCCCAGGCCGATTTTGTGGCGGTTGATCTCGGCGCGGTAGCCGGTGATGAAGCCGGCTTCTTCCAGCGCCCGCACGCGCCGCCAGCAGGGCGCAGCCGACAGGCCGACGCGCGATGCCAGTTCGGTGTTGGTCAGACGTGCCTCAGTCTGCAACTCGTTCAGGATGGCGATATCAAACTTGTCCAATGTTTCCATTTTTCGTATTTTGCAGCAAGAATCTTTCGTGAAGCACGCTAAATCAGGCAAAAAAAGCAAAGACATATCACAAGGCGGGACATACACTTTTGCCTAAAGTCAAAGCACAGGCCTGACCGGGCTTGATGCTGGCAAAACCATCTGCCCACAAGGCGGGTTACAAAAACCATCCTGGAGACAAACACCATGAATGCACCGCTGCCCGAGCACATCCGCAAAGCGCTGGAAACCGTCACGCTCGACGACAAATATTCGATTGACCGTGGCCGCGCCTTCATGAGCGGCGTGCAGGCGCTGGTCCGCCTGCCGATGCTGCAGCGCACGCGTGATGCCATCAACGGGTTGAACACCGGCGGTTTCATCAGCGGCTACCGGGGTTCGCCGCTGGGCGGCTACGACCAGGCGCTGTGGGCAGCCAAAAAACATCTGGCGGCGCAAAACATCGTCTTTCAGCCGGGCGTGAACGAGGAACTGGGCGCCACCGCCGTCTGGGGCACGCAGCAGCTCGACCTGTACCCGCAAAGCAAAAAGTTCGACGGCGTGTTCGGCATCTGGTATGGCAAGGGGCCGGGCGTGGACCGCTGCTCGGACGTGTTCAAGCATGCCAATATGGCGGGCACGGCAAAGCACGGCGGCGTCATCGCGATTGCCGGCGATGACCATATTTCCAAAAGCTCGACCGCGCCGCACCAGAGCGACCACATGTTCAAGGCCTGCGGCCTGCCGGTGTTCTTTCCATCGAGCGTGCAGGAAATCCTCGACATGGGGTTGCATGCGTTCGCCATGAGCCGCTTTTCGGGCGTCTGGTCGGGCATGAAGACGATTCAGGAGGTGGTCGAGTCGTCGAGTTCGGTGTCGGTGGACCCGGACCGCGTGAAAATCATCATGCCCGAGGACTTTGAGATGCCGCCGGGCGGCCTGCACATTCGCTGGCCCGACGCGCCACTGGAGCAGGAAGCGCGGCTGATGGAGTACAAATGGTATGCCGCGCTGGCCTATGTGCGCGCCAACAAGCTCAACTACAACGTCATTTCCGGGCCGAACGACCGTTTCGGCCTGATTTCCAGCGGCAAGGCGTTTAACGATACGCGCCAGGCGCTGAACGACCTGGGGCTGGACGAAGACACCTGCCACCAGCTGGGCATCCGGCTGCACAAGGTCAATGTGGTGTGGCCGCTGGAAGCCAGCATCACGCGTGACTTTGCGTCAGGGCTGCAGGAAATTCTGGTGGTGGAAGAAAAACGCCAGGTCATTGAATACCAGATCAAGGAAGAGCTCTACAACTGGCGCGCCGACGTGCGGCCCAACGTGCTGGGCAAGTTTGACGAACCCGAAGGCGACCAGTCAGGCGGCGAATGGGGCCGTGCCAACCCGAGCGACAACTGGCTGCTGCGCGCCAAGGCCGACCTGACGCCGGCGATTATTGCCAAGGCAATTGCCAAGCGCCTGAAGAAGCTGGGCGTGCCAAGCGATATCGTGGCGCGCATGGATGCCCGGCTGGCGGTGATTGACGCCCGTGAGCGCGCATTGACGGAAACCAAGCTGGACACCGGTGAACGCGCGCCGTGGTTTTGCAGCGGCTGCCCGCACAACACCAGCACGCGCGTGCCCGAAGGCTCGCGCGCCGTGGCCGGCATTGGATGCCATTACATGGCGACGTGGATGGACCGCAGCACCTCGACCTTCACGCAGATGGGCGGCGAAGGCGTGAGCTGGATCGGCCAGGCGCCTTTCACTACCGATGCGCATGTGTTTGCCAACCTGGGCGACGGCACCTACTTTCACAGCGGCCTGCTGGCGATTCGCCAGAGCATTGCCGCCGGCGTCAACATCAC
>JBBSRS010000518.1:0-2330 GCA_038242795.1 Burkholderiales bacterium | reverse complement strand
GGGCTTTCGGGATAGTCGGGCAGCTTGAAGCCTTTGGATTGCAGTTCCTTGATGGCGGCAATCAGCTGGCCCTGCGAGGCGCGTATATTGGGCAGCTTGATGATGTTGGTGTCCGGGTCTTGCGTCAGCTGGCCCAGTTCGGCCAGCGCGTTGGGCACCTTTTGGGCGTCGGTCAGGCACTCGGGAAATTCGGCCAGTACACGGGCGGCGACCGAAATGTCGCTCTCGGCGACTTCAATGCCCGCCGGCGCCGTGAAGGCGCGCACGACCGGCAAAAAAGACCAGGTCGCCAGCAGCGGCGCCTCGTCGGTGAGCGTGTAGATGATTTTTGATTTTCCGGCTGTCATGGTGCTCCTGTGGCTTGTAGTGTGTTGAGGCTTACCTGTGAACTATAGGGGGTGACCCTGTCATGAACCTGAAGGCTGCGTTGGGCCAGGCACGGGCGCGGCAAATTTCGTCATTTGTGGTCACGGAATTTCGCGGATGGTGCGATGGCCTGAACAGCCGTGGAATGAATGCCAGGCCACTCCGGAGAAGAAGTTTACGCCTGTGGGTCTCCCAACACAGCCTAAAGACTTCAGTCGCGCAGTTGCTCGGCCACGAACTGGCGAAACAACCCCATCGACGGGGCCTCGGTGCGCCTGAGCAGGGTCACGAACGCAAACCGCGCACCGCTGGTCAGGACCGGCTCAGTCACCAGTTCGACGAGCTGGCCGGCTTCGATGCCGGTGCGCGCGGCAGCCAGGATGCCAAGGTAAATGGCGTCCGACGCCTTGACCACCTCCAGCAGGCTGGTGATGTCGTCGCAGCGCAGGCTCACCGCTTGCTGCGGATCGGCCCGCGGGCCGAAACGGTTGACCAGCAGGTGGGCGACCTCGGCGCTCAGGGGCGTCGAGGCCAGCGGGTAGCACAACAAGTCATCAAAAAATATCGTCTTGCCGGTTTTGAGCAAAGGGTGGCTGCTTCGGCAGACAAAGCCGGTGCGCAGCTCCGCCAGATTTTCAATGGACAGGTCGGGAGCCGGGGCGATGCGGCGAACGTCGATCACCAGCGCGTCAAGCTGGCGCTGGCGCAGCTGCATCAATTGCAACTCGGTCGGGCCCGGCGACATGCTGACGTGCACGCTGGGGTGGTGCCGCGCCATGTGGACCAGAAACGGCGTCATCAGCATCACGCCGGGCCCGGACCCCAGACCGATTCGGATGGTGCCCAGGTTGCCTTGCTTGAGCAGTTGGGCGCTGCGGCGCAACTCAGCCGCTTCGAACACCATGCGCCGGGCGCGCACCGCCACCGCCTGGCCCAGCTGTGTCAGCTCGTTGCGCTTGCCGGTGCGGTCGATCAGCCGTGCGCCCAGGTCGTCTTCCAGCGTCTGAATGCTGCGGCTCAGGGCCGACTGGGTGAGGTGCTGCTGCTCGGCAGCGCGGCTGAAAGAACCCGTTTCAGCCACGGCCAGCAAGTGCTCCAGGTGTTTGAGGTTCATGGTTCCGGGGGGTTTTGGGTGCGCAATCGAAATGAGTAATATGAATAGTAATTAGAAAAACAATGCATTGGACACATTGATTCTTGCTCTTTAGCATGTGTGCAGTACCTCATTCCACACCCGTTTCAAGGATATTTCCATGAATGCATTGAAGACCCTGTTCACCCTGCTTGCCGGTGCGCTGCTGACCACCGGCGCGGTATTCGCCCAGACCTATCCCACCAAGCCTGTCAATCTGATGGTGCCCTACCCGGCCGGCGGACCATCTGACTCCATCGCGCGTATTTTCACCGTGCCGCTTTCCCGGGAACTGGGCCAGACGGTGTTGGTGGAAAACCTGGGCGGCGTGTCTGGCGCGCTGGCCGCGCAGAAAGTATTGGCGGCGCCCGCCGACGGCTACTACCTGTTCCAGGGGTCGCCCAACGAAGTGATCCTGTCGGCACTGGCCAATGCTGCGGTCAAATTCAAGGCCGAGGACTTCCGCCTGGTGCATCCGGTGGCCGAAGCGGTGATGGTGTTCGTGGTGCGCAAGGACCTGCCGGTGAGCACTGTGGACGAGCTGATCGCGCTGGCGCGCAAGTCGAAGGACAAGCCGCTGACCTATGGCAGCGTGGGCATTGGCTCGCTCTACCACCTGATCCTTGAAAACGTGCAGCAGCTCACCGGCGTCACCCTCACGCATGCGCCCTACAAGGGCAATGCGCCCCTGCTGCAGGACATCGGCGGCGGCCAGGTCGATTTTGCTGTGCTGGTGTACAGCGCTGGCATGGGCGCGCTGGCCGAGCAGGGCCGGCTCAAGGTGATCGGCCAGTTGGGCGGGCAGCGTTCCGAACTGCTAAAGAACGTGCCG
>JBBSRS010000517.1:0-2353 GCA_038242795.1 Burkholderiales bacterium | reverse complement strand
TGACGGTCATCGTCAAGCCCGACCACCGGGCGCCCACCGTGGCCCACATGCTCTGGCTGCGGGTGGGTTCGATGGACGAAGTCGATGGCACGTCGGGTGTGGCCCATGTGCTGGAACACATGATGTTCAAGGGCACGCCCAAGGTCAAGGCGGGCGAGTTCTCCCGGCGCGTGGCTGCGCTTGGCGGCCAGGAAAACGCTTTCACCGGGCGCGACAACACCGGTTACTACCAGCAGATTCCGGCCAATCGGCTTGAAGACGTGATGCGGCTGGAGTCCGACCGCTTTGCCCACAGCCAGTGGCCTGATGACGAATTCAAGCGTGAAATCGAGGTGGTCAAGGAAGAGCGCCGCATGCGCACCGAGGAATCGCCCCATGCCATGCTGCAGGAGCAGGCCAGTGCGGTGACCTTTCTGGCCTCGCCGTACCGCCGTCCCATCGTCGGCTGGAGGAGCGATCTGGACGCGATGACCCCGGGCGACGTGCGCAGCTTCTACCAGCGCTGGTATGTACCGGCCAACGCCGCCCTGGTGGTGGCTGGCGATGTCGAGGTGGCGCAGGTCAGGAAGCTGGCCGAAAAATACTATGGCGTTATTCCTTCGCGTCCGGTGCCCGGGCGCAAGCCACGCACCGAGCCCGAGCAGGCGGGCGCCCGTCGCATCGACTTCAAGGCGCCAGCCAGCCAGGCCTATGTGAGCATGGCGTTCAAGGTGCCCAAGCTTTTGGCGGCTGATCTGACGCCTGCGTCCGGTGTCCCTTCGCCAACCCTTGCGGCCAGCCGCGATGCCCTGGCACTGACGGTGCTGTCGGCTGTGCTCGACGGCTACAGCGGCGCACGGCTGGAGCGCGCGCTGGTGCAAGGCCAGGCGGGTGAGCGCGTGGCCGACGGCGCTGGCGCGTCTAGTGGGCTGTTCGGGCGCGGGCCGCAATTGTTCACGCTGGACGGCGTGCCAGCCGATGGCAAAACCACGCAGCAGGTGGCCGACGCCTTGCGCCAGCAGGTCGCCGTGGTGGCGCGTGACGGCGTGAGCGACGCCGAACTCCAGCGCGTCAAGACCCAATGGGTGGCCAGCGAGACCTACAAGCTCGACTCGGTGTTCAGCCAGGCACGCGAACTCGGTTCGAACTGGGTGCAGGGTCTGCCGCTCGACGCCAGCGCGCGCCTGATTGCCCAGTTGCGCACGGTGACGGCGGGCGAAGTGCAGGCCGTGGCCGGCAAATACTTTGGCGACGACCAGATGACCCTGTCCACCCTGCTGCCGCAGCCCCTGGACCCGAACCGCAAGCCGCGCCAGCCGAGTGCGCCTGCCGGCGGCGACCTGCATTGAGCCGCACCCTGAACCCAACGGATTGAAATTCATGATGATTGCTACTAAAAAAATAGCTGCTCGTGCAATAGCAGTATGCGCAACAGGCCTGTTTGTTCATACATTTGCACTGGCGACGATTCCCGTCCAGCACTGGACGCAGGCCAGCGGCGCGCAGGTTTATCTGGTGGAAAGCCCGGCCATCGCGATGGTCGATGTGCAGATTGATTTTGATGCGGGCAGCCGGCGCGACCCTCCCGGCCAGGCTGGCCTGGCCAGCATGACGGCGAACATGCTGGAAAAAGGCGTACGCGAAAAGGATGGCGCACCCGCCCTTGACGAAAACGCCCTGGGCGAAGCCTGGGCTGATCTGGGCGCGGACTTTGGCGCCGGCGCTTCGGCCGACCGCATGAGCTTTTCACTGCGCACGCTGACCGACCCGGTACTGCTCGACCAGGCCGTGGGGCTGGCGGCGCGCCAGATTGCCGATCCCGCCTATCCCGATGCGGTCTGGCAGCGCGAGCGCCAGCGCCTGGACGCCGCGCTCAAGGAGTCCTACACCCGCCCGGCCAGTGTGGTGGGCCGTGCCTACGCCAAGGCGGTGTATGGCAACCATCCGTATGGCTATGAAATGACCGAGGCGACACTGGCCAGCATCAGCGTCGCGGATTTGCAGGCCGCCCATGCCGCCGGCGTGGTCGCCTGCCGCGCCCGCATCAGCCTGGTGGGCGCCATCACCCGGGCGCAGGCCGATACGATAGCGGCGCGCCTGCTGTCGCGGCTGCCCTCGGTGCCGTGCGCCAGCCTGCCGCCGCTGCCGGCGGTGCCCGACGTGGCGCCGCTCGCGCAGGCAGAAAACATCACCATTCCTTTTGATTCGGCGCAGGCGCAGGTGTTGATCGGTCAGCCCGGTTTCAAGCGTGCCGATCCCGACTATTTCCCGCTGACGGTCGGCAACTACATTCTGGGCGGCGGCGGTTTCGTCTCTCGCCTGACCAACGAAGTGCGCGAAAAACGTGGCCTGACCTACGGCATTTCCAGCTCGT
>JBBSRS010000516.1:0-2355 GCA_038242795.1 Burkholderiales bacterium | reverse complement strand
GGGCGATTGCCGATGGCGTGTCGATCAACCTCGACACGGTGGCCGACGCGGAAGCGTCGGCTGTCGCACTGCAAGCCAAACTGCGTGAACTGAACACGACCGGCGCGCCCGCCGACGTCGCCGGCGAGTTTGACGAGCGCAGCGACAAGCCGATTTTGCGCATCAGCCGCCGCCACCACGGCAATGTCAAAAGCAGCGTGCTGACGCAGGACTTCGTGATTGGCGCCGACTACGCCACCCTGGCCGAAGCGGCTTCTTCGTTTCTCGGCCTGATCGGCAGCGGTGCCAAGGTCATGCGCGGTGAAGGCGAGCGGCGCAAGGAAGAAAAGATCAGCGACTTCCGCCAGGCCATGCGCTGGCTGATTGGCCAGGCTGAAAACGGCACCTCACGCCAGCGTTACAAGGGGCTGGGTGAAATGAACCCGGCACAGCTGTGGGAAACCACGCTCGACCCCACGGTGCGCCGCCTGCTCAAGGTGCAGATCGACGACGCCATCGAAGCCGACCGCGTGTTCACCATGCTGATGGGCGACGAGGTTGAGCCGCGTCGCGAGTTCATTGAACAAAATGCGCTGCGTGCCGGGAATATCGACATCTGACGGTGTGCACAGGCGAGTGCAAAAAATGCCGTTCAAGGGAAGATTTCGCCAGCGTGCAGAGGCGGCACGGTAGTGAGGTTGTTCGTTCATGGCGGTAGGCGATGGATGCCTGGTTACGCCCAACGCGCATTGCTTGCATCAAGCGTGAAAGTACGGCAATAGCGTTCGGTTTCGTCTGATACCGTGATGCGCGCGGTCGAGGTAACTTTGCGGCAGCACCTTGACCTTTGCGAAAACGATTTCATGCCTTCCACCGACACAGTTGCCGCGCCGACCCCCTCCAAATCACGTCGCCGCCCTTCCCCGCTGTCGCTTGACGCATGGAAGCAATTCGTTCGTGTCGCCAAGCCTTACTGGCTGGGTGACCAGAAGAAGTCGGCGTGGACCCTTCTGGCCCTGCTGATCGCCCTGATGCTGGTCGAAACCCAGTTCGCGGTGATGCTCAACAACCAGAGCGGAGAAATGACCTCGGCACTGGCCGGAAAGGACGCCGACCGATTCTGGACGTCGGTGCGCGCCTGCCTCGGCATACTGGCGTTTGCCGTGCCGATTTACGCGTTTTACTACTACATGCGCGATGCTTTTGCCAACAAGTGGCGGCGTTGGCTCACCGGCCGTTTTCTGGATGGCTATCTGCACGACCGCAAGTATTACGAGCTGGGCTCAGGTGGCGAAATTGACAACCCCGACCAGCGCATCAGCGAAGACATCAACACGTTTACTGGCCGGTCCATCCACTTTTTGCTCATCTTCATAGGCTCGTTGATGCAGCTGGTGGCTTTCAGCGCCGTGCTCTGGTCGATTTCGCATTTGCTGGTCGGCGTTCTGGCGGCTTATGCGCTGGTCGGCACCGTCGTCGCACTGTACGTTTTCGGGGCGCCGCTGATCAAGCTGAATTTTTGGCAACTCCGGCGCGAGGCTGATTTTCGATTTGGCCTGATGCGCCTGCGGGAGAACGCTGAATCGATCGCGTTTTACCGTGGAGAAGCCCAGGAGCGCGCGCAAATCGACAGCAAGTTCGGCAAGGTGTACACCAACTTTTCCAGGCTGATCAGGAAGCAGCGCTCGCTCAATCTGTTCCAGCGCGGCTTCAATCAACTGACGCTGGTGTTGCCCAGCGTGATTCTGGCCGATGGCGTGCTGTCTGGCCAACTGGAGGTGGGCCGGGCCGTGCAAGCCGCGGGTGCATTTGCCGCGGTGTTGGGCGCGGTGGCGCTGATCGTTGACAACTTCGAGAGCCTGAGCCGGTTCGTGGCGGGCATTGACCGGCTGCAGGCACTGTCTGCCTTGGTCCTGGACGACCCGGGCGCGACGCCTGTGGCGGACAACAAGCATCCGCAGATCCAGAGCAAGGAGGGCAAGCACCTCGCGCTGGACGCGCTCACGCTGTACACCCCCCACTTCGAACGGGTGCTCATCAAGTCGCTGACTTTGAGCCTGAAACCGGGCGACGCCCTGCTGATCACCGGCGACAGCGGCTGTGGCAAGAGCTCCCTGCTGCGTGCCATCGCAGGTTTGTGGCGGGCTGGCACGGGTGTGGTCCATCGACCTTCGCTGGACGACATCTTCTTCCTGCCGCAGCAGCCTTATATGCAGGTCGGCACCCTTCGCAGCCAGCTCATCTACCCCAGTGCAAAGTCCAAGCTGGGTGACGAACGGCTGCTGCAAATCCTTGAAGACGTGCACATGGCCGAACTGGCTGACCGTGTGGGCGGACTGGACGCTGTGCATGACTGGGAAAAGCTGTTGTCCGTGG
>JBBSRS010000515.1:0-2366 GCA_038242795.1 Burkholderiales bacterium | reverse complement strand
TGACAGCACATCCATGCTCTGCGCGCGGCTGGTGCGCGGCGCCGCTTCAAGGGCGAAAGAGGTCAACTGCGCTGTGGCCAGGCGCTGCAGGCCAGCCGCGTCAAAGGGGTTGAGCATGCCGACCATCACGCTGCCCGGCCTGGTCTGCGCCATTTCAGTGTCCAGCGGACAGCGCACCTTGAGCACGATGTCGGCGGCATAGGCACCGGCGGCATCGGTGATTTCGGCGCCGACGGCTGCATAGGCGGCATCAGGAACACTGGCGCCCACGCCCGCACCTGACTGGACACGAATGGTGTGGCCCTGGGCCTTCAGCTTCTTGGCGGTTTCCGGCGTGATGGCGACGCGGGTCTCTCCATCCATGATTTCGGCGGGTATCCCAATCAGCATGCGTGTCTCCTCTTTGTGTTGTTGGGGAAAGAATTGCCGGCAAACTTTTGCGACATTTTCAGTGATGGGCAGCTTACATGAGATTGTCACCAATAGGCCGCGCGTTGTTCAGACTTTTCCGTTGTCTGGCGCCTGATGTGTTGGCTGCGGTGACGCATTATGCGGAACGCTATTAAATATATAGCTTAAAAGCCAGACTTGGCGTGCGTCCAAGGCCTTTTTTAATAAATTTTTAAACCATGGATATTGCACCACCGGCTGATTGTGCAGAAGCGGCTGCCTTGCTTTGTGAGCGTCCGCGTCCTACAGCAAGCTGCGATGGATGTATTCACTTTGCCAAATCAACATGGGTTAACTTCGCTTTCCAGCTTCATGTTTGTGGCTTGGTTTCTCTAAAAGTCTCGTCAATCCAGCCATGTTGAATGCGCCATTCACTGAAAACCTTTTGGCATTCCTGGTCAGGACTGATCACCAATTTGCGGGAACTCGCGGACCGCATCAGCCTTTTCCCATTTTTCGCAGGCCCAAAAAAACAAGTGACTCGCCATCGATATGTTTTGGCGCCAGCAGCGTTTTGACAGTTTTACGCAACCTGTTTTTTCAAAAGGAATTTTCATGAGCACAGAATTTCGCCCGATGGCCGAAGACATCAAAAGCCAGAAACTGCCGTTTCCGGCCAAACAGTCGGACATGAAGCAGCAGCCCGACAGTGACCTGTCCAACTACCTACCCGCCGGCAAGCTCAAAGGCAAGGTTGCCCTGATCACCGGGGGTGACTCGGGCATTGGCCGGGCGGTGGCCATTGCCTTTGCCATGGAAGGCGCCCAGGTGGCCATCGTCTACAACGAAAACGACAGCGATGCGGACGAGACAAAACGCATCATCGGTACCAAAGGCGGTCAGTGCGAGACCATCCGGGCTGACGTGCGTTCCAGTGACCAATGCCGGGCCGCCGTCAAAACCACGGTTGACGCCTTTGGCAAGCTCGACATCCTGGTGAACAACGCGGCCTACCAGATGGCGGTCGAAAAGTTCGAGGACGTGAGCGAGGACGACATCCGCCGCACGTTCGAAACCAATATCTATGGCTACATGTTCATGGCGCAGGCCGCACTGCCGCACCTTGAAAGCGGCGCGTCAATCATCAACACCGGAAGCATCATCGGCCTGGTGGGCAATCCGCTGCTCATCCCTTACTGCGCCACCAAAGGCGCGATTCATGCCTTCACCAAAGCGCTGGCGCTGAACCTGGGCGAGCGCAACATCCGGGTCAATGCGGTCGTGCCCGGCCCGGTCTGGACACCGGCCATTCCCGCCACCATGCCAGAAGACGAGATTGAAGGCTTCGGCCATGAGGTCGCTTTGGGCCGGCCGGGACAACCTGAAGAGCTGGCGCCCGCCTATGTGTTGCTGGCCTCCAGCGATGGCAGCTTCATGACCGGCGCGCTGGTTGAAGTGACCGGCGGCAAGATGTCGGGCGGCTGATCTGCCAATGGCCACGCCTTTGTACCCTGCAGGCACTGTCCGGGCATTGCTGAAAACGGCCTCCGTGACGGCGCCCACGCGCCAGGCGCTGCAGGCGCGACTGGCGCAGCCCGCAACCGTTGCGCCGCGTTTTTTCGATGGCCCTTCTTTCGCGACGCTGACCGCCATTTGCGATCGCCTGATTCCACCCATTGAAGGTCTCGAAAACCTCAATATTGCCGGCGCGATTGACCGGTCGCTGGCTGAAGGCACGGGCGATGGATGGCGTTACGACGCCATGCCGACCGACGGCTTGGCGTATCGGCAGGGGTTGCAAGGCATGGACGAGAGTGCCTGCGCGTTGTTTGGTACGCCGTTTGACCGATTGGAACCAGCGCAGCAGGACAGCGTCTTGCGCGCTGTTCAAGAGGGCCATGCGCCGGGCAGTGTGTGGGAAACGTTGCCCGCCAGCCGCTTTTTTGAAGAACTCCTGGCGGCGGCGGTGCAGGCCT
>JBBSRS010000514.1:0-2371 GCA_038242795.1 Burkholderiales bacterium | reverse complement strand
GCAACGGCAAGCACCACCTGATCCCCACTTTCCAGCCGATGACCGATGGCACCTACACCAGTGCGCGGCGCAAGAATTCAACGGCCACCCCGGCCAAGGCGTCGCCGGTCGTCAAGGGCCGGATGCTGACCCAGCACACCGGCTTGCCGCCACGCGACAACGGCTCGGGCAAGGTGTCCGGCAGGCTGCTGCGCAAGCCGCGCTGAGACACTTACAGCTTTAGAGGGCCCTGTGTGTCTGCGGAGGCACAGGGTTTTTCAGGGCCAAATGGTCCTGTGGCGCACGGTCAGACAGTGCCAGCAGCTATTTATTCAGCAGCAAATTTTGCAGTTGTGGACTGAAGAGATAGCATGCCAGCACAAGGCAATGCACCCCCACGGTCGCCCAATAGGCCGCAAGAAACGAGGCTTTGCTTGATTTGTGCCGCAGCAGCACTTGCGCCCACCAGGCGCCGGGCCAGCCCCCCAGCAAGCCCAGCACCAGCAATGTGCTTTCAGCGGTGCGCCACCGGCCGGTTTGCGCCGCATGCTTGTCCACCCAGTAGATGAAAAAGGTGACCAGGTTCAGCAGCAGCGCGACCGGCAACACCATGACCGGCAAACGGCCCGTCAGGCTTTCCCAGCCCAGCAGCATGGCCCAGCCAAGCATCAGCAGCAGCGCGGGACCCGCCGGCCTGGAAGGCACGGTGCGATTCGACGGCCGGTCGCGGTGCGTCGTGCGGCTGCGCGCTTGGGTTGACGGCATGGCTGCGCGTTCAAGGGGGCGGTGGCCTGGCGCATCCTGCAAAGCCATCGCATCCAGAACCGTCACGGCGCGCGGTCCCTTGCCGCCCACGTGGATTTCCTCGAAAGTCACCGGCATGCCTTGGTGAGGCGCGGCCAGACCCCGAAAGTCCCTGATATGGAAAAAAATGTCTGCCGGTGTTTCGGGGCTGCGGATAAATCCAAAGGCGCGTGCGCTGTCCCATCGAACGACTTTTCCTTGTTTTTTCATGTTGCCTGCATTGTTTTTCCAGGTTGGCACCAAGCGGTGCCTGCGCCTGTCATCAAGGAGGTTAACAGGCCGTCTTGACCCGGCTCCAGCCGTCCCGGCCTTGAATTTATGCCGCCACCAGCCGCCGCAACCAGTCCAGCAACACGCTTGGCAGCAATTCGGGCCGGGGCAGCAATGCGTAATGGTTGGGGCCGAACACGGCGGGCAAATAGTTGGCGGCTTGCCGGTCGATGGTCAGGCAAAACGGTGAAATGCCCTGCAGCTTGGCTTCAATCACCGCCTGGCGCAGGTCTTCGACGCCATAGCGGCCTTCGTAGTCGTCGATGTCGTTGGGCTTGCCGTCCGACAGCAGCAGCAACAAGCGGTGTTCGGCGGGTTCCTTCATCAGCAAGGTAGCGGCATGGCGCAATGCCGCGCCGGCGCGGGTGTAGTGTTCGGGCTCCAGCCCGGCGATGCGCTGCGCCACGGCGTTGTCATAGCGCTCGTCAAAACGCTTGACGCTGCGCACTACGACCGCCTGCGGGCCTTCGCCTGAAAACGCCAGCACGCTGTAGGGCTCGGCCATGCCCTCCAGCGCGATGCACACCAGCAACAATGCTTCGCGCTCGACGTCGATGATGCGCCGGTCGCCCGCAATCCAGCCATCGGTCGAGCCGCTGACATCGACCAGCAGCATGATGGCCATGTCGCGCCGGCTGCGCCGCTCGGTCTGGTAAAGGCGCTGCGCCATCGGCAGGCCGGCGCGAAAGTCGGCATAGCTCTCGGTGTAGGCCTGCAGGTCAATGTCTTCGCCGTCGAGTTGTTTGCGCACCCGTACGCGCTGGGCGCGCAGCAACTCGAAACGGCGGCGGATTTCATGCAGCATGCCGCATCGCGCTTCCAGCGTGTCATCAACCCACTTTTGCGGTCCGTTGGGCGCGGGCAGCAGCAGCACGGTGGCGCCGGGATCGCGGTACGCGCCTGCGCGCCAGTCCCATTCCGGGTAATGCCGCCGGTCCGGCGCGTCCCCCGATTCGCCCGTCAGTTCACGCTTGGCGCGACTGGTTTGTGCGTCGGGCGGGTCGTCCGAGATCAGTACTTCCTTGGGTTTGCCGGGGGCGGACACCAGCCGCGCCTCGGGCAACTCGGACAGGGCGTCGGCAAAATCCTCGGCGGCCGTGGTTTGGTCGCGGTCGGTGGGGCGCTGCAAGCCCATCGGGTCTTCGGCCTGCTCATGCGGTTGGGCGGTCTGAATCATCCAGGCACCGGGCTTTTCGTCGTCTTCATCGTCGTCGCTTTCCCGCACCTCGGGCCGTCGCGCCAGGCGGGCGCTGCGGGGCTTGCTGGCGTCCGTGCGGTCATCTTCATCTTCAGACGTTTGACCGGACGCGCGGGTGGT
>JBBSRS010000513.1:0-2384 GCA_038242795.1 Burkholderiales bacterium | reverse complement strand
GCTGGCCGTGACCTATATCCCTGCGCTGTCGCTCTGGCTGCCCAACCTGTTGCTGAAATAAGCCGGGTTGCTTTCTGTTCCTGTCTCCCATGCTGATACGCGTGGCGATCTCCAGGACGAAAGCTGTTCCGCAAGTTTGAAATGGCTGGCCTCTTGCGCCGCCACTGTGCTCTCAGGGCTGGCCATATCGATCAAATGGCCAGACCCGCAATCTTCAATCGGAGCTTTTTCATGACCCCCGTGCCAAGCGCCCAGCCCCGCTACATCCTCATGCATGAGGCCGACAACGTGGCCATCGTCGTGAACGACGGCGGCCTGCCCGCAGGCACCGTTTTTGCCAGCGGACTGACCATGCGCGACAAGGTGCCGCAAGGCCACAAGGTGGCGTTGGTCGATTTGCCGCAAGGCGGCATCGTGCGGCGCTACAACGTGCCCATCGGCTATGCCGTCAAAGACATCCCGGCCGGCAGCTGGGTGCATGAGCGCCTGCTGGACATGCCGGCCGCGTGCGGTCTGGACAACCTGCCCATCGCCACGGTCAAACCCGACCCCATGCCGCCGCTGGAGGGTTACACCTTCGAAGGCTACCGCAATGCCGACGGCTCGGTCGGCAGCCGCAACATCCTGGCCATCACCACCACGGTGCAGTGCGTGGCCGGCGTGGTCGAGTTTGCCGTCAAGCGCATCAAGGACGAGCTGCTGCCGCGTTTCCCGCATGTCGATGACGTGGTGGGGCTGGAGCACAGTTATGGCTGCGGCGTGGCGATTGACGCGCCCGACGCGATCATCCCGATCCGCACCTTGCGCAACATCACGCTGAACCCCAACTTTGGCGGCGAGGTCGTGGTCGTCAGCCTGGGCTGCGAAAAACTGCAGCCCGAGCGCTTGCTGCCGCCCGGCACCATTCCCATCATGGACGAGCGCAACGTCGCCGATGTCGGCATGACGACAGAGCCACCGCTCGATGTGGTGTGCCTGCAGTCGGAACACCATGTTGGCTTCATGTCGATGATCGACTCGATCATGGGCGCGGCCGAGTTGCACCTGGAAAGGCTTGATTCGCGGCGGCGCGAAACCGTGCCGGCCAGCGAACTGGTGGTTGGGGTGCAGTGCGGCGGCAGCGATGCGTTTTCCGGCGTCACGGCCAATCCGGCTGTGGGTTTTTGCACTGATTTGCTGGTACGCGCCGGCGCAACGGTGATGTTCTCCGAGACCACCGAGGTCCGCGACGGCATCGACCAGCTGACCTCGCGTGCCAGCACGCCGGAAGTGGCGCAGGCGATGATTCGAGAAATGGCCTGGTACGACGCCTACCTTGAAAAAGGCAAGGTGGACCGCAGCGCCAACACCACGCCGGGCAACAAGAAAGGCGGCCTGTCCAACATTGTCGAAAAGGCCATGGGCTCCATCGTCAAGTCGGGCAGCTCCCCGATCAGCGGCGTGCTGTCGCCGGGCGAGAAAGTCCAGCAAAAAGGCATGAAGGGATTGGTCTACGCCGCCACGCCGGCCAGCGACTTCATCTGCGGCACGCTGCAACTGGCGGCTGGCATCAACCTGCATGTGTTCACCACCGGACGCGGCACGCCTTATGGTCTGGCCGAAGTGCCGGTCATCAAGGTGGCCACCCGCTCTGACCTGGCGCGGCGCTGGCATGACCTGATGGACATCAACGCTGGCCGCA
Organism: Burkholderiales bacterium; assembly: GCA_038242795.1. Taxonomy (GTDB): domain Bacteria; phylum Pseudomonadota; class Gammaproteobacteria; order Burkholderiales; family Burkholderiaceae_C; genus Polaromonas. The sequence goes on along the minus strand of JBBSRS010000513.1, from coordinate 703 downwards.
TTGCCGACGGCGACGCCAGCATTGAAGACGTCGGCCGCGAGTTGTTCCAGTTCATGCTGGACGTGGCCAGCGGCCGCAAGAAAACCTGGGCCGAGCACTGGAAGCTGCACAACGCCCTGGTCTTGTTCAACCCGGCGCCCGTGACATGACAGGACACCTGAGGGAAGTGGAAATTGCAAAAGTGCTAGTTTCAAACGGCTGTCATTGCGGGCTTGACCCGCAATCCATGGCCCCGAATTCATAGATGCCGGATCAAGTCCGGCACGACATAGATACATCGAAAATTTCGCTTACTTAATTCAATAGCCCAACAAACCAACCAACAACATTCGAGGATTACCCATGACCCAGAAACACGACAACCTGATTGGCGGCGAATGGATCGCTGGCACCGGCTACACGCCCAACATCAACCCATCCGACCTGTCAGACGTGATCGGCGACTACACCCAGGCCAGCGCCGGGCAACTGGACGCCGCCGTGCAGGCCGCCCGCGCTGCCTTTCCGGCCTGGTCCATCTCAAGCATCCAGGCCCGCGCCGATGCACTCGACAAGATCGGCACCGAAATTCTGGCGCGCCGTGAAGAGCTGGGCACTTTGCTGGCGCGTGAAGAGGGCAAAACCAAGGCGGAAGGCATTGGCGAGGCCGCTAGAGCCGGCAATATCTTCAAGTTTTTTGCCGGTGAATGCCTGCGCCTGACCG
>JBBSRS010000512.1:0-2391 GCA_038242795.1 Burkholderiales bacterium | reverse complement strand
TGCGCGCCGAGTTCACCCCGATTTCCGACCTGCGCGTGTCCGGCGCCTACCGCCGCGAAGTGCCGGGCAACCTGCTGCAGCGCTACTGGCTGGAGAGCCAGGGCGCGCAGCAGATCAACCTGGACTCGTTCGTTCTGCAAGAAGGGGCATGAGCATGGGCAAGGACATTTCCCTCAGCCGCGATGAAGTCGCCGACCCGGACGTGATCGCGGCCAACGCCCATGCCGCCGAGCAACCCGACCCGCCGCCCGCGGCCGTCAGCCCGCCGCCGGTGCCGCAGTTTGTGGCGGGGCTGGATGGCTGCGGCGCCGGCGCGGTGCGCTTTCAGGGTGGCGCCGTGTCGACGCCAGCAAGCAGCCGCCCGTTCACCGCGGTCGTCAAGCTGGCGTATGCCAACCGCATCCAGCGCTGGAGCGACAGCTTTTACCGCACGCCCAAGGTCCGCTACGACAAGACCACGCTGACCGGCCGGCCTTTTTTCTACTTTGCCTACGGCGCGGCCTGCACCGAAGTGGCGATTGACCTGCTGACCGGCGAGAGCCGCGTGCGGGAGGTGGACATCCTGCACGACGTGGGCAACCCCATCAACCCGGCGATTGACATCGGGCAGATCGAAGGCGTCTCCGTGCAGGGCACGGGCTGGCTGGCCACCGAGCAACTGGTCTGGAACGAAAAAGGCCAGCTCAGCACCCACGCCCCCAGCACCTACAAGATTCCGACCACTGGCGACATTCCCGAACACTTCAAGGTCGACCTGTGGCCGGAGCCCAACCGCGAAGACAACGTGTTTGGCAGCAAGGCCGTGGGCGAGCCGCCGCTGATGCTGGCGATCAGCGTGTATGAAGCCCTGCGCGATGCGGTGTCGCAGGCGCGGCCGGGGGCGCGGGTGCAACTGGACGCACCGGCCACGGCGGAAAACGTGCTTCGGGCGCTGGGTGGCCGGTAACGGCGCTATGACGAGCGGCAGCTTGCTGCCGGGTTGCCATCCGCTGGCATGCTGAAACAATTTTTTTGACACAAAGCACTGTATGACTGAACTTGACCTGTCTTCCCTGAACCTGATCGACGCCCTGCTGGCGCTCATCGTTGTTGTCGGTTTATGGGGCGGCTGGCGCCGGGGGTTCCTGCTGGCCATGCTGCAGTTGTTCACGCTCGCGGCCAGCCTGGTGTTGGCCTTTGTTGGCTATCCCTATTTCCAGGCGTGGCTGCAAGCCGGGGTGCCCGTGCTGGGCGTGTGGACGGCACCGCTGAGTTTCCTGGCAATTTATATCCTGGCGCACCTGGTCATCGGCCGACTGGCCGGTGCGCTGGCGGGCGTGTTTACGCGCAACGTGCACGCGCACGGCATCAACCGGGCGCTGGGGCTGGCGCCGGGCGGGGTCAACGGGCTGATCAACGCCATGCTGGTGTCGCTGCTGTTGCTGACGCTGCCGCTGTCCGACGGGCTGAACAGGCTGGCCCGCGACAGCGTGCTGGCCGGCCAGCTGTCTGTGCCGGCGCAATGGCTGGAGGCCCGTCTGGCGCCCATCTTCCATCCCGCCCTGCAACGCAGCCTGCAGGCGATGACCGTGCCTGCCGAGCCACATTCAAGCCTGAAACTGCCTTATCAGGTGACCGCTCCGAAGGTCAGGCCTGACCTGGAGGCACGCATGCTCGACATGGTGAATGCGGAGCGCACCGCCCAGGGACTGCGGCCGCTGCAGGCGGACCCGGCGCTGGCCGAGGTGGCACGCGCCCACAGCCGCGACATGTTTGCGCGCAGCTATTTCTCGCACACCAGCCCCGAGGGGCAGGCGCCTTTCGACCGCATGCGGCAGGCCGGGGTGACTTATCTGGTTGCCGGTGAAAACCTGGCGTTGGCGCAGACCCTGCCCAGCGCGCACCAGGGCCTGATGAACTCGCCTGGCCACCGGGCCAACATCCTGCTGCCCCGCTATGGCCGTGTCGGCATCGGCGTGCTCGACGGCGGCAGATATGGGCTGATGGTCACGCAGAATTTTCGCAACTGAGCGCGAATCCGGCACGGCTTCTTCGCTTCAACAAAACAGGAGAACCTTTGGGCGCACTTCTTGTGCGGCACCCAATGGACATATCTGAACCGGGTTCGGCGGTCAGAGCGAACGCTGTGAATGAAAAAATCCACCCTCAGACCCACTGCAGCCCCGAAGTCTTTGAAAAGTGCCTAAAGAGGTGGACAGGGAATGGGGATGGAACGCGTGCTCGGAGTCCATGTTTCACGCTCGCGCCGGCAGGCTTTTGGCGGCATGTCACGGCAAACCGGAAATGACTCGCCCTTCCAGCCGTCGTGCGCTCCTTTTTTTTCCCAGAACGGCGTGCAAGGCTGGTGCACGCCCTTACCAAAACTTCGACGACTCGGCATTCGTGCCCAAG
>JBBSRS010000511.1:0-2397 GCA_038242795.1 Burkholderiales bacterium | reverse complement strand
TTTCAACTCATGGGCGGAGGTGACAAGGCCGGCTCGGGCATGGACAAAATTCACGCGGGCTGGCGGGCGCAGCACTGGCGCGCACCCCGGCTGGAAGAAACCGTGCAGCCGGATCGTGTCAAGCTGGTAATGCCCATGGTCAGCCTGATTCCTCCAGAAGTCGAATCAGCTTTGCGAGAACGGTTTGGCGAGTTGTTTACGCGTCTGGACAAGACAGCCGTGCAAGCGGTGGTGACGGCGCAGGTGGAAGGCAGCGTTAACAATGGGCGCTTGCAGGAAATCACGGGCGCGCATTCCAAGGACATCACCGCCGTCCTTCAGTTTTTGGTTCGTGAAGGGCTGCTCATCCAGCAAAACCAGCGCCGCTGGGCCAGCTACAAGGTTTCGGCGCAGGACTCCCCCCAATCAGGCCGCAACATCGACATTCAAGACGAAAGCTCCCCCCAATTGCATCCCGACTCCCCCCAATTGGCCACGAGCTTCCCCCAATTAGATACATTGGCGGAATCGACAGCCCATTCCCCTGCCCTTCTCACCATTGCCGAACCCGCCCGCAAGAACAAGAAACTGCCTGTAGAACAGCTTCGGCATCTCATTGAACAGCTGTGCGTCGAACGGTGGCTGTCTGCTGCAGAGATTGCCAGGTTAGTGAGTCGGGACTCGGAGAAGCTTCAATCACGCTTTTTGACGGCCATGGTGAAGGAAGGCACGCTCGAATTGCGCCATCCTGATGTTCGCAATCGACCCGATCAGGCCTATCGCACGACTACTGGAAAAGCGCTATAAAAAATATAGCTGCTTACACCTACAGCTTACGGCCAGGGACCTGATTTGAACTAAAATCAGCAGCTTTCAGCGCGCGTTCTGTCGCAGTCCCTGAGGTTCATGCTTGCCGCGCCGCATACGGGGTGTTGCCCGTTCAAATTCCGCGACCTGCGTGGTTCAGGCACTGCTGGACTGCCGGCATGGACAAAGACGGGATGCCTCGGCAAGCGCAGCGCCAGGTGAAAAGACAGTTGGGAAAAGTCAGCGATGGAGTTACGTGAAAAGCAGGGATGGCCCAAGGCCTTGATGGGGCTGGCCGCGCGCCTGCCCTGGTGGCTGGGCCTGGCGCTGGCGGGGCTGGCCTACCTGGGCCTGCACCATCTGGCACAAAAACCGGTGGGCACTGCACAGGCGGGACCGGTGGGTGGCTTCATCCTGTCGTCGCTGGTGCACGGGCTGGCGCTGGCGGGGCAGTTCCTGCTGCCGCTGTTTTTCGGCATCGGCGCGCTGCTGTCGGCCTTTAGGCGGGGCCGGGCCGGACGGCTGCATTCGGCGGCCGCCAGCCACCCCGACGCCCTGGACGGCATGAACTGGCAGGAGTTTGAAATTCTGGTCGGCGAGTATTTCCGGCGCCAGGGGTATGGCGTGACGGACAACGGCGGCGGCGGTGCCGATGGCGGCGTGGACGTGGTGCTGCAAAGCGACGACGGCAGCCACCTGGTGCAATGCAAGCACTGGCGCGCCTTGCGCGTTGGCGTCCAGCCGGTGCGCGAGTTGTACGGCGTCATGGCGGCGCACGGCGCGACCAGCGGGTTTGTCGTCACCTCGGGCGAATTCACCGAGGACGCGCAACGCTTTGCAGGCGGCCTGGCGCTCACGCTGATCAATGGCCCCACCCTGCTGCGCGGCATCCGGGCACAGGCCGGCAGTGGCCCCGCGCCCACGGCACCGGCCGACCTGTCCACGCCGGACTGCCCGGTCTGCGGCGCGGCGATGGTGTTGCGCCAGGCGCGCAGCGGCGCCAATGCCGGCAAGCAGTTCTGGGGCTGCAGCCGCTTTGCGCAGGACCGCTGCCGGGGTACGCGCGAGCTGGACTGAGTTGCTTCACTACCGCTCTCGCTATTGAATTCATAGCTGTCAGCGCATGCAGGTCGTGCGAAATCGACGTTTTTTATTTAAAAACAGGTTTTCCAGCATGCCAGAGGCACCGCTGGACTGAATATTCTGGCTGACGCCATTTGCCGTTTTTTCGCTTGCAGCACTGCAGCAGGGCTGTTCTGTGCTGGTGTTTTGCGCAGGGCTTCGTACAAAGATGCGCCGATTGCAAACGGCGGAATCCGGGGTTGCTCCTCACCGTTTTCATGGCTGGTGGTTATCCGAGCGGCCATGTGCCGAAAAATGCCATTGGCAGCAAAAATTGAATGCCAATATTATTTAAATAGTTTCTATTTATTTTTATGAAAGTTATATAAAAGTATAATTTTAATTAAAATAAATATATGCTATAATAATCGCTCGAAAAACAATGGCGTCTATTATATCGTTTATTAACAATAAATAACAAGACATAAATCCACAATATAAATTTACACCTCAATTTTAATCAGTGGCCCATCTGCCATGTTTATCCTG
>JBBSRS010000510.1:0-2409 GCA_038242795.1 Burkholderiales bacterium | reverse complement strand
GGCAAGGGCCGGAAAGGCGGAAAGGGGAGCCGTTGAAGTCATGGTGTTTTCCTGGCATGAAGTGACCGCGCAGACCGTTGCTGAAGTGGCAGGGTTCGGAGCGTTTTTTGACGAAGGGGATGGTTCAGAAGGGAAGTGACCCTCAAAATGCGCATGCGCTCTGTTATCCAAGAACCGTGCCACATTTAAAAACAAGAAATACCGTTTAATTTCAATACCTTACGCACATTGGTCGCCTTAGATGTCAACCGGCAGCAGGAAATCGACTGCCATAGCTGGCAGAAACTGCCAATTCAGGCATAGACTGCCTGTCAGCCCAACCAAGGAGCCGCCGTGAAGCCATTGCCCGAATTGACGTCCTACCTGGAGGGCTTGAGCGAGCCGCACATCCTGTTTGACACCCAATACCGCATCCTGGCGGCGAATGCGGCCTACCGGCAGCAGTTCAGCCCGGTGCAAAGCGTGGTGGGGCGCACCTGCTACGAGGTGTCGCACCACTTCAACGTGCCGTGCGACCAGGCCGGTGAGTCGTGCCCGCTGGCGCAGTCCCGCGCCTCCGGCCAGCGCGAGCGGGTGCTGCACCTGCACCACACGCCCAAGGGCGAGGAGTACGTCAACATCGAGCTGTCGCCGCTGCTGAATGCCGAGGGGGAACAGGCTTTTTTCGTCGAAAAAATGGAGCGGCTGCGGGTGGCGCAGGGCCAGCCGGCCGCCCAGGGGCTGATCGGGCGGGCACCCGCCTTTCAGCACATGCTGGCGCTGGTGGCAAGGGTTGCGCCCTCGCAGGCCACGGTGCTGCTGCTGGGGGAGTCGGGCACCGGCAAGGAACTGGTCGCCCAGGCGATCCACGCGGCCAGCCCGCGCGCCCACCGGGCGCTGGTGGCGGTGGATTGCTCCAGCCTGCCGGAAAACCTGTTCGAGTCCGAGCTGTTTGGCCATGAGCGGGGCGCGTTCACGGGGGCCAGCACCGCCCGGGGCGGACTGATCGAGGCGGCCAGCGGCGGCACGCTGTTCCTGGACGAGGTCGGCGACATTCCCTTGAGCATGCAGGTCAAGCTGCTGCGCCTGCTGGAAACCGGCACCTACCGCCGTGTGGGCAGCACCGAGTTGCGCCATGCCGACATCCGCGTGGTGTCGGCCACCCACCGTGACCTGGACCGCATGGTGTCGCAGGAGCTGTTCCGCGAAGACCTGTACTACCGTCTGAGCACGTTTCCGATTCACCTGCCCGCCTTGCGTGAGCGACGGGACGACATCGTGCTGCTGGCAGCCGCCCTGCTGGAGCGCGTGGCCCCCCAGCGCAAGCTGCACATCAGCGAGCCTGCAATGCGTGTGCTGCAGGCGCAGGATTACCCGGGCAATGTGAGGGAACTGCGCAATTTACTGGAACGTGCGGCGCTGCTGTGCGATGGCCAAACGGTTGAAGCGAGCCATGTCCACCAAGCCCTTTCATCGGGAAGGCGCCCGGCCGCAAACCCACATGCACATGCGCATCCGCAAGATTTCTATAACCACCTTGCTGACAGTGCCGCCACCAGCCTGAAGGCCTTGACCCTGGCGCCAGGCGCTCTCAAGACCATCGAACGCGCTGCGTTGCAGCGATTGGTCAGTGGCCACCAGGGCAGCCGGGCAGACCTGGCCAACCAGCTGGGCATCAGCGAGCGCTCCCTGTATCGCAAACTCAAGTCGCTGAAATAAGGTTTGACGGGATGGATGGGTTCAGGCTTGTTTTGCGCAACAAGGCTCCAACCCTAGGCTCGGGCAGCAAGAACCCGCCCGAAGCAATCAGCCGTTTTTGTTTGCAGTGACAAGTTTGTCAACACGCTGAGACGCAGCAAATGCGAATCGAATCCTCAGGTGTTTAACCCCTGCTGCTGCATTCAACGTGTAACCCGGGCGGGATACACCACGACGGATTCTGCCTTTGGGCGCTCGATTTCGTTGGGCGCCTCTTCGGGCGGCTGCCTAAGCACAGTGGATCGAAGCGGGTGCGGATTTTTGATTTCTTCTTCAATCCTGGCGATTCTTTCGGCATACATGGCGGCCAGGGCTGCATGGTGTTCTGCAGCGGCCTGATGTTCAACCCAGGCCAGATTCGCCTCTTCAAGGTACTCCAATGACCTGCGAATGTGTGCTTCTGCACGAGGTCGAAATAAACGAAATCTCATGACACCCTCCTGTCGGGACGTGGCCTGATGGACCCAAAACACGATTCCAGTCAGAAAAATAGCTTTCCCAACTGTTGAACCATTGATAAAGACCTATCGGAATTTTGTCAATCAGACGATTTCGCTTTCTTTGGATCAGACCCTGATTTATCGCTTTGAAATTTTCGGTGGCTACCAGGCGGGACTTGTCCGCCGTGGCAGCATTCAGGCGGCGGCGAGAAGGCGTTCTGGCGTTTGTCCG
>JBBSRS010000509.1:0-2417 GCA_038242795.1 Burkholderiales bacterium | reverse complement strand
CTACCGCGGCGAAGCAGGCCGTGTGGCGGCACTGGAAGACTTCTGCCCGCACCGCGGCGCGCCGCTGTCACTCGGTTTTGTGCGCGAAGGCCGTCTGGTGTGCGGCTACCACGGCCTGGAAATGGGTTGTGAAGGCAAGACCATCGCCATGCCCGGCCAGCGCGTGCGCGGCTTTCCGGCCATCCGAAGCTATCCGGTCGAAGAGCGTTATGGCTTCATCTGGGTCTGGACCGGCGAGGCGGGGCTGGCCGACCCGGCCAAAATTCCGCATCAGGCTTGGCATGACAACCCTGAATGGGCCTACGGCGGCGGCATGTACCACGTCAAGTGCGATTACCGGCTGATGATCGACAACCTGATGGACCTGACGCACGAAACCTATGTGCATTCGGCCAGCATCGGCCAGAAGGAAATCGACGAAGTGCCGTGCAAGACCGTCGTCAATGGTGATGAGGTCGTCACCAGCCGCTTCATGGAAAACATCATGCCGCCGCCTTTCTGGCAACTGGCGCTGCGCGGCAACAATCTGGCGGACGATGTGCCGGTGGACCGCTGGCAGATTTGCCGCTTCACGCCGCCCAGCCACGTGATGATCGAAGTGGGCGTGGCCCATGCCGGCAAGGGCGGCTACGACGCGCCGGCCGAGCACAAGGCGTACAGCATCGTGGTGGACTTCTTGACGCCCGAGACGCAAACCTCGATCTGGTACTTCTGGGGCATGGCGCGCCACTTCAACCCCCAGGACGAGGCGCTGACCGACAGCATCCGCGAAGGCCAGGGCAAGATCTTCAGCGAAGACCTGGAAATGCTGCAACGCCAGCAGCAAAACGTGCTCGACTACCCGGAGCGCGGCTTGCTCAAGCTCAATATCGATGCCGGCGGCGTCCAGTCGCGCAAGATCCTGGACCGCATCATGGCCGAAGAACAGGCTGCGCCCAATGCGTCTGCTTCTTCTGCTGTATCAGCCAGCGCGTCCCCGGCTGCTACCGCCAGCAGCGCAACCACCGGCGCGTAAGGAGACCCGCATGAGCAAGCTTCCGACAATTTCCGTGCGTGTCGCCCGCAAACAGCCAGAGGCGCTGGACATCTGCACCTTCGAGCTGGTCGCCGAAGACGGCGCGCCCCTGCCGGCTTTTTCGGCCGGCTCGCATGTCGATGTGCACCTGCCGGGTGGATTGATACGCCAGTATTCGCTGTGCAACGACTCCACCGAAAGCCACCGCTACCTGATCGGCGTGTTGCGCGACCCGGCGTCGCGCGGCGGCTCCAATGCCATGCATGACATGGTCGCCGAAGGCCAGTTGCTGCAGATCAGCGCCCCCGCCAACCACTTTCCATTGGCGCATGACGCCACGCGGCACCTGTTGCTGGCCGGCGGCATTGGCGTGACGCCCATCCTCTGCATGGCCGAGCGGCTGGCCAACTCGGGTGCTGACTTCGAGATGCATTACTGCACGCGCGCCTTGGAACGTACGGCGTTTCACCAGCGCATTGCCGCCTCCAGCTTTGCGCCGAAGGTGAATTTTCATTTCGACGATGGTGCCCCCGAACAAAAGCTGGACATTGCCGCGTTGCTGGACGCACCGGCCAGTGGCGTGCATTTGTACGTGTGCGGTCCCAGGGGATTCATGGATGCCGTGCTGGACACGGCCCGCGCCACAGGCTGGCCTGAAGACCAGTTGCATTACGAGTTCTTTGCCGGCACGGTGACCGCCTCTGACAGCGACGCCAGCTTTGAAGTCCAGCTGGCCAGCTCCGGCAAGATCGTTCGGGTGCCGGCTGACAAAACCGTGGTGAAGGCCCTGGCCGAAGCGGGTGTGGAGGTGCAGATGTCCTGCGAGCAAGGCGTGTGCGGCACCTGCCTGACCCGCGTGATTGAAGGCATCCCCGACCACAAGGACATGTACCTCACGCCTGAAGAGCAGGCGGCCAATGACCAGTTCACGCCGTGCTGTTCGCGCTCCAAGTCGGCGCGCCTCGTGCTGGACCTGTGAGGGCGAACCGGTCAGTCGTTGCTATTCAAATAATAGCTGCCAGCGCATACAGGGATTGCGTTAAAGGCTGATTTGATGCTTTTTTATACCTGAGTGGCATTGATGGTGCCTGGTTTTCGCCTGGTGCCTGTCCCGCCAGAAACGGGCAACCTGCAGCGACTCTGATAGCCTCTGCAGCCTGACTGCACGGACTTGACTGTGCGGCATGCCGATGAAAGCAGACGATGGAATTGAATCTGGAAATTGTCACCACCCCCTTGCGCCAGGCCGCCACGGTGGTCATGTTGCGCGATGCACCCACGGGGCTGGAGGTGTTCCTGATGAAACGCCATGCGCTGTCCGACGTGCTGGGCGGCGCCTATGTGTTTCCGGGCGGCAAGGTCGATGCGCTGGACGCCGAACTGGACATGGCTGCGCATCTGG
>JBBSRS010000508.1:0-2422 GCA_038242795.1 Burkholderiales bacterium | reverse complement strand
GACGGCGTGGCGCGCGAAGGCAGCGGCTTGATCTGCACTTCACGCGCGCGGTGAATGTCGATGGCGTAGCGAAAACTGGCGTCTTGCAGCAGATGCGCATGGCCCTGCTCCATCGCAATGCGCAGCGACGGGCGGTGATTAGCATGCTGGGCCACGCCGGTGGTTTCAAACACCAGCAACTCGCCGCTGTCGACCCGCTTGCGAATCGCCTGCACATCGTCGACCAGGACATTGGCAAACGACGCCAGGTGCAGCCAGACGCCGACCCAGGCATGGCCTTCCTTGACCAGGATGACCGGTCGCAGGCCCGCCTGCTCGAGGCACGCGGCAAACAGCATCGCCAGGTCCAGGCAGGTGGCGACGCGCGCTTCCAGAATGCGGTCGGGCGTGCGGATTTTCTGGCCGTCGGAGCCGAAGGACGCGGGCGGCTCGGCATATTGCAGGTTCTCGGCGGCGATCGTGCTGTAGATGCTGGACACCTGCTTCCACACCCCGTCGCGGCTTTTCGACTGGTAGCCGTTCATCGACAACTCGGGATAGCTGGTGCGCAACAAGCGGGACGCCTTGCCGATCAGGCCATCGACCGCCGGATGGTTGGGCATGCAAAACGCCGCCAGCAGTTCGGGCAGCGCGCGCGTTCCGGCCCACTGGTCATAGGCCAGCACCTGCACAGGCTGGCTGACGCTGGCCAGTTCCTGGCTACCGGCGGTGGCCGCTACCCGGATGGACGCGTTGACCGACTCCTTCAGGTTCGCCAGGAAATCATGGTCGGGGTGCAGGTCCAGCGGCGAGATGCGCCGGGTTTCGCCTGCGGCCAGCGTGTCGAAACGCAGGGTCAGGCCGCGGGCAAAGGCGGGACTGCATGAAATCGTCACGTCGAGTTGTTCGACGGTCCCGGGCTGCAGGTTGGTCAGGCGCAGCGCGCGCACCACCGGCACGGCATTCTGGATCGCCGCATAGCCGGTCGTGGCGTCGGCCTCGATGTCGATCCGGATTTTTTCTTCCATGGCGGCTGCCGGTGCAGGCGCCATCGCGCCGTCCATGGCCAGGGGTTCGTTCTGCAAATAACTCATCAAGGCTCGACTTTTCGGAAATTTTTGACGGGCGAATGCCCCGGATTCAAGGGCAGCCCGCAGGCGTGGAGGACCGCAGAATTATGCGGCGAGTTGGGCAGTCAAACCGGATGCGGCAGATGCAACGGCACGAAACAAAGGCACACAGCAAGCCAGTTGGGCATTGATTTTGACGCGCTACGATGTTTGTGCGTTCCCGCCCAAAATTCAACCACGAAGACAAAGGAAATCACATGTTCAAAGCCCTGCTGCTGACCAAAACCCCGGAAGGCGCCACGCTCGCCGACATCGCTTCGCTGGACGAGGCGCAGTTGCCCGAAGGCGAGGTGCTGGTCAACGTGGCGTATTCGACCGTCAACTACAAGGACGCACTGGCCATCACCGGCCAGTCGCCGGTGGTGCGCAAGTTCCCGATGGTGCCGGGCATTGACTTCGCCGGCACGGTGGCCGACAGCCGGGATGCGCGTTTCAAGCCGGGTGACGCGGTCATTCTGAACGGCTGGGGCGTGGGCGAAAACCACTGGGGCGGCCTGGCGCAAAAAGCGCGGGTCAAGGCCGACTGGCTGGTGCCGATGCCCGCCGGCATGGAGGCGCGCCAGGCCATGGCCCTCGGCACGGCGGGCTACACGGCGATGCTGTGCGTCATGGCCTTGCAGGACCGGGGCGTCACGCCGGCAGCCGGCCCGGTGCTGGTCACCGGCGCGAACGGCGGCGTGGGCAGCATTGCCATCGCATTGCTCGCCCGCCTGGGCTTCGAGGTGCATGCCTCGACCGGCCGGATGGGCGAGGCCGAACACTTGAAGCAGCTCGGCGCCACCGAACTGGTTGACCGCGCCACCTTGAGCGCGCCGGGCAAGCCATTGCAAAAGGAACGCTGGGCCGCCGCCGTGGACAGCGTCGGCAGCCACACGCTGGCGAACGTCTGCGCCAGCCTGAAATACGGCGGCACCGTGGCGGCCTGCGGCCTGGCGCAGGGCATGGATTTTCCGGCCAGCGTGGCGCCCTTTATTTTGCGCGGCATCACGCTGGCCGGCGTTGACAGCGTGCAGGCGCCCATGGCGCGGCGCCTGCTGGCCTGGGAGCGGTTGACGCACGAATTGCCTGCCGAGGTGCTGGACGCCAACACCGAAACCATTGCGCTTGATGCGGTGGCCGCACTGGCACCGAGGCTGCTGGCGGGCCAGGTGCGGGGCCGGGTGCGGGTGGACTTGTCGGCCTGACGTGGGCATCGTTTTTGATCGTCTTTGGCTTTGGTGACTTCTTTTGCGGGTTGAGGGGTGAGCGCCTGCCCGGCGGGGGGTGGCTTTCTTTTCTGGCAAAAAAGAAAGTCACCAAAGAAAGTTGCCTGG
>JBBSRS010000507.1:0-2430 GCA_038242795.1 Burkholderiales bacterium | reverse complement strand
TTGATGTCCGCAAACTGGCGCCGCATGACCGCTACCCGGTGGCATCGGCCGCTTTTCATCTGCTCGATGCCGGTGACAGCATGGAACTGGTCGATGACCAGGACCTGAAGGATGTGAAGCATCTGTTCGAGTCCAGCCTGCCCGGAAAATTTTCATGGGCGGGGGTGGAACAGGGGCCGGCGGTCTGGCGCGCTTGCCTCACGCGGCTGAAGTCTAGCCATGACAATGGTGGCTGCTGCGGCGGTTGCGGCGGGTCCTGAGCGGCCTCGCATCCCGCGGCACGGGCGCATGGGCTGACCTCGCGCCACTTTGAAAGATTTCCTGATGTCATCACTCCTCCAGATCAAACATCCTTCCGCTGCATCGGCCGCATCGCCACCCGGTTTTGCGCTGTGGCAACTTGGCTTTCGCCCGTTCTATTTGCTGGCCAGCGTGTTTTCTGCCCTGTCCATCGGACTCTGGGCGCTGCAGTTTTCAGGCTGGCTGGGCACGCCCTACCTGGCCGGGCCGATGTGGCATGCGCATGAAATGCTGTTCGGCTTTGCACTGGCCGTCATCGTGGGTTTTTTGTTCACGGCGGGACGCAACTGGTCGGGCCGGCCCACGCCGACCGGCGTGCCGCTGATGGCGCTGGCAACGCTGTGGGTGGCCGGGCGGGTGCTGGTGCTCACACCGTTTGGCTGGGCGGCCGCCATTGTCAATGTGGCCTTTCCGCTGGCAGCCGCCATCGGGCTGGCGATTCCCTTTATTGCCGCGCGCAACCAGCGCAACTATTTCTTTGTCGCGCTGCTGCTGCTGATGGCCGCTGCCGTGCTGGGGGTGCACCTGGCGCAACTGGGCGTGACGCAGTTGCCCGGCTGGGTCGGCATCCAGGTCGCGCTCGACGTGGTGCTGTTCATCATGGCGGTGATGGCCGGGCGCGTGGTGCCCATGTTCACCAACGCCATTGCCGGCGCCAGTGCCACCAAGCGCCCGTGGCTGGAAAAAGCCGTGCTCGGTTCGACCCTGGCGGTGCTGCTGGCCGACGTGCTGCAGCTGCAGGGCGCGGCGCTGGTGGCGCTGGCCGGCCTGTGCGCCGCCGCGCACCTGGCGCGCTGGGCGCTGTGGCAGCCGTGGAAAACCCTGCGCACGCCGCTGGTCTGGGTGCTGCATGTGGCGTATGTCTGGATTCCGGTGCACCTCATGCTGCGCGGGCTGGCCGAACTGGGGCTGGTGGCGCCATCGGCGGCGGTGCACGCGCTGACCGCAGGCGCCATCGGCGGGCTGATCATCGGCATGATGACGCGCACCGCGCTGGGCCACACCGGCCGGCCGCTCAAGGCCAGCCGTACCGATGTGGTCTGTTACCTGCTGGTGCTGGCCGCCGCACTGATCCGTGTGTTCGTGCCGCTGCTCATGCCGGCGCAACTCGTGCATGCCGTGCTGGCATCGGCGGCGCTGTGGTCTGCCGGGTTCGCGCTCTACGCGGTGACGTACTGGCCGGTGCTGACGCGGGTGCGGGCGGACGGCAAGCCGGGCTGAACCCATTTCGCCTGCCCGGCGTCCGACAGACGGCGCCGACGGGGCACGGTGGCTGCGTTCAGCGCCTGCGCACGACCTTCTTCCGACCGCCTGCAATGCGCAGGAATGCCACCCCGATCACCACCCTGGACAACGCCGGTTGAAATTACAGCGTGTTACGCTGCAGTGGTGGGCCCGTTCTTTTGTCCACACGGCTTGTCGATGGTGACAGCTGGAACGAAAGAATTCATGCTTCGAACGGGTCACAGTCAGAACGCTGGCGGGCAGCGCTCCGTTGAAAACTTCAACGATGTCCGGCAGCAGGAAACCCTCCTCAAGGCGGGTGCCCTGCAGGACGCGATTTTCAACAGCGCCAACTTTTCCAGCATCGCCACCGACGAAAAAGGCGTGATCCAGATCTTCAACGTCGGCGCCGAACGCATGCTGGGCTATGCCGCCGCCGACGTGCTGAACCAGATCACGCCAGCGGACATTTCCGACCCGCAGGAAGTCATCGTTCGCGCCGCAGCGCTGAGCGCCGAACTCGGCACCCCGATCACGCCGGGGTTCGAGGCGCTGGTGTTCAAGGCCTCGCGCGGCATCGAGGACATCTACGAGCTGACCTACATCCGCAAGGACGGCAGCCGCTTTCCGGCGATTGTCTCGGTCACGGCGCTGCGCGATGCGCAGGAAGCCATCATCGGCTACCTGCTGATCGGCACCGACAACACCGCGCGCAAGGAGGTCGAGGCGGCGCAGGTGGCGCTCGACCAGCGCACCACCGAGCTGCTGCGCACCGAACACGCGCTGCGGCAGTCGCAAAAACTCGAGGCGCTGGGCCAGCTCACCGGCGGCGTGGCGCACGACTTCAACAACCTGCTGGCGGTGATCAGTTCGTCGGTCGAGTTGCTGCGCAGCGACAAACTCCCG
>JBBSRS010000506.1:0-2440 GCA_038242795.1 Burkholderiales bacterium | reverse complement strand
CTTTTTGCCCGACGTCTACGTGCCCTGCGACGTGTGCCACGGCATGCGCTACAACCGCGAAACGCTCGAAGTCCAGTACAAGGGCAAGAACATCGCGCAGATCCTCGACCTCACCGTCGAACTGGCGGCGGAATTCTTCAAGGCCGTGCCGACGATTGCCCGCAAGCTGCACACGCTGCTCGACGTGGGCCTGAGCTACATCAAGCTCGGCCAGTCGGCGACAACGCTGTCGGGCGGCGAAGCGCAGCGCGTGAAACTCGCGCTTGAATTGAGCAAACGCGACACCGGCCGCACGCTCTACATCCTCGACGAGCCCACCACCGGCCTGCATTTCGCCGACATCGATTTGCTGCTGAAAGTGCTGCACCAGCTGCGCGACGCGGGCAACACCATCGTCGTGATCGAACACAACCTGGACGTGATCAAGACCGCCGACTGGCTGATCGACATGGGGCCGGAAGGCGGGGCCGGCGGCGGCATGGTGGTCGGCGTTGGCACGCCTGAGACTCTTGCCGCCAACCCGGACAGCCATACGGGGCATTACCTGGCGCGGCTGCTGTGAGCGGTTTTGCCTGTTTTTGAACCGGAAAATAGCCTGGACGGTTAACAAGCACTGTTTCCATGTTGTTTTTTCGATGGCAAAACAGCAGCATCCCGCGACCTCCTGCCAAACTGTCATCAAAAGGCTGGAAACTCCTGTTTTTCACACCATGAAAGAAATTTGATGACTTTTTTTGTCCGGACAAACTACCTCAAACTTTCCCTGATCGCCAGCGCAACGGTGCTGGCGCTGTCTGCATGCGGCGGCGGCGGTGACAACCTCGTCTCATCAGCGCAACCCTTCAAGACATTGGCCAATGTGCAGCCGCTGGTGGTGGGCCACCGGGGGGCCTCGGGTTATTTGCCCGAGCACACGCTGGAGTCCTACACCCGCGCCATTGAGCTGGGCGCCGACTTTATCGAGCCTGATCTGGTGGCCACCAAAGACGGCGTGCTGGTGGCGCGCCACGAACCCAACATCACCAGCACGACCAATGTGGCCACGCTGCCCCAGTTTGCCGCCCGCAAAACCACCAAAAAGGTCGATGGCGTTGACGAAACCGGCTGGTTTGCCAGTGACTTCACGCTGGCTGAAATCAAGACCCTGGGGGCGCTGATCACCGATCCTGAGCGGCCGCAGCAGTTCAACGGCCTCTACAAAATTCCGACGTTTCAGGAAATCATCGATCTGGTCAAAGCCAGGCGCGCGGCTACCGGCCGCGAGATTGGCATTTACCCGGAAACCAAGCACCCGACCTTTCACCGCCAGCTGGGCCTGGGCCTGGAAGACCGTTTGATCACCGCGCTGAATGCGGCCAACTGGAACAGCAAAACCGCACCCGTTCTGGTGCAGAGCTTTGAGCCGGGCAGCCTGAAGGAAATGCGCGCCAAGGGCTTGACCAGCCGCATGGTCCAGCTGATCGACGGCGATGATTACGACCTCAAGACCGGCAAGATCACCTACGCCGCGCCGTACGACCGTCCGTATGACTGGGCGGTCAGCGGCGACACCCGGCTGTTCAGCGCCATGGTTACGCCCGCCGGCCTGGCCGACATCAAGACCTATGCAGACGGCATTGGCCCGTGGAAGCCGTACATCGTGCCCATCAAGGGCGCGCTGGACGCGGCCGGCAACCTGCGCGATGTCAACGGCGATGGCAAGGTCAACTACAACGACGCCAGCAGCCAGCCCGCCACCACGCTGATCGACGATGCCCACAAGGCCGGCCTGTTCGTGCATGCCTACACCTTCAGGAGCGAACAGCGCCGCCTGGCGTTTGACTACAACAAGGACCCCAAGGCCGAGTACCTGCAGTTTTACCGGCTCGGGCTGGACGGCCTGTTCAGCGACTTCCCCGACACCGCCATTGAAGCCCGCAGCGCTTACCTGCGGGAACTGGGACGCTGAGCGCCGGTTGGTCTGTTCATCGCCATGACTCTGGTGTTGGGCGCCGTGCTGTCGGCGCTGTTGCTGGACGAGAAAATCCAGGAGTGGAAAACCGCCGCCACGCTGGGGCGGGGGTGTCTGCGCATCTGGCGGGTCACCCAGGAAGAAAAGCCGGCAGCGGCTGCCGACTAAAGCTGAAAACCGGCATTTTCAGATGATTTAAGGCGCTTGCGCAATACGGGCGGGCGCAAGCAGCTATATTTTTTATAGCATTTTCAGCTAAATTTGAGACGCTTTCAGGCATGATTCCTGCGTCCTTTGCAGTACGATCAACATCCGCTCAATACCGGTTGACCCACGCAAAGGAACACATCTTGGCCACTTCGTCATTCCCCTCTTTTCCGCTGTCCCGCCGCGTGCTGTGCGCCACGGCTGCGGCCGCGCTGCTGCTGTGCCACGGCCCGGCGGCGCTGGCCGCCACGCCCAAGGACACGCTGGTGGTGGCCTTCGCCT
>JBBSRS010000505.1:0-2446 GCA_038242795.1 Burkholderiales bacterium | reverse complement strand
CGACGATCAAGGTGGCCGGTAGCCAGCAGGCTTTCCGGGCGCTGGACCTGGACGCCGTTGTGGCGTTGGCACGTGCCGCCCGCAGCGCCGGAGCCACGCGGCTTGGCGTCATCAGCGCCATGGGCGCCGACCGCCAGTCACGGGTTTTCTACAACCGCGTGAAGGGCGAAATGGAAGCACAAGTTTGCGCGCTCGGGTTTGACACCGTCGTCATCGCCCGCCCGTCCCTGCTCACGGGCGACCGGGCTTCGCTGAATCAGCCCCGCCGCGTGGCCGAAGAATGGGCACTGCATGCCTTCAAATGGTTTATCCCGTTGATCCCCGCCAATTACCGTCCGGTCGATGCCGGACAAGTGGCTTGCGCCCTGGTGAAGGCGTTGCAGACGGCGACTCCCGGCTGCCATGTCTTGTTGTCCGGTGAATTACAGGCGTAATGTCATAATTTTGATGATTCATGCCACTGGTGCATGAAGGACGGTAACTTTCAGCTATTAAAAACAGAGCATAAAGGGCGCTCAGTTTTTTCTGAAGCCAGCAGCTAACGAACATCAATGCCCTGAAATCGCCTCTGACGCGCCGCTATTTATCACGCACGCCGTTTTCAAAAGCACCCGAAAAACCATTCCCCGATCCGTCCAGCCCAACGCAGCTTTGCAGCCAGCCGGGCTGCACTGACCTGCGAAAGCGTGAAGTCAAAAACAACACACCATCGCTCCTATTTAAATAGCTGTCAGCACCCATGCTGCAAGCGCAAGCAGGATTTTTGATGCTTTTTTCGCTCACTCGCCGCGTTCAGCTGTTCAACCGGCCAGCAGCATCGGCACCCAGCGGTTGATCAACCCGCCGCCCACCACCAGCCAGACAAACAAAATCAGCGCCAGCAATATCGGCTTGAAGCCAGCCTTACGAATCGCCGACAGGTGCGTGGACAAGCCCAGTGCCACCATCGCCATCGCCAGCAGTGCCGTGTCGATGTCGGCCATCACGGGCAGCGCCTTGGCGGGCAGCAGGTTGAGCGAGTTGAACAGCACCACGGCGACAAAACCAATGGCAAAGCCGGGAATGGCCAGCCTGGTCTTTGGCGGCTTGCCAGATGTGTTCAGGGCCGCGCCAGCATCGCTTGGCCTGGCGGACGAACGCGCCTCGTCGCGTGCCAGCCAGGCGGACAGCATGATCAGGAACGGCGCCAGCATCATCACGCGCACCATCTTGGCAATCACCGCCGTATCCGCCGCCTCGGTGCCAATCGAGCGCGCGGCGGCCACCACCTGCGCCACCTCGTGGATGGTTGAGCCGACGTAAATGCCAAAGCCCTGCGTGCCGCCGCCAATGAAATGGAAGTGCTGGTTCAATTCGAACAGCACGGGGTACAAAAAGATCGACAGCGTGCCAAACATCACCACCGTGGCCACGGCCACCGTGACCTGCTCGGCGCGGCCCTTGACCACCGGCTCGGCCGCCATCACCGCCGCCGCGCCGCACATCGAGCTGCCTGCGCCTATCAGCATGACGGTCTTGCGGTCCATGCCCAGCCAGCGCGTGCCGACCCAGCAGGCCAGCGCAAAGGTCGAACCCAGCACCAGCGCATCAATGGCCACGCCGGCCAGCCCGACCTGGCCGACGTCCTGCACCGTCAGGCGCAGGCCGTACAGCACCACGCCCAGGCGCAGCAATGTCTGCTTGGAAAAATTCACGCCCGGCCCGCTGGCGGTGGCAAAGCGCGGGTAAATGGTGTTGCCGACCAGCATGCCGAGCACGATGGCCAGCGTCAGCGCGCTCAGGCCGTGATCCTGCAGCCAGCCAATGCGGCCCAGCGATACAGCGGCAGCCGCCAGCGCGGCACTGAGCGCCAGGCCGGGCAGCATGCGTCGTGGCCATGACGGCGCGGGATGCGATGGGGCATGGTGACGGGCTGGGCTGGCCAGGCTGGACAGGTGGTTGCCGGGGGTGCGCATGGCGTTTTCCTCTCAAAAGCGGGAATCAAATAAGGTTCAATCCCACTTTAGGAAAATTCACGCAACCCGTCCAACGGCTAGTTTCAGTAAGATTTACCCATTCATTCGGTATCAACAACGGTCAAGGGGTTTTGAAATGGATGTCTTGCGACTCACCCTGCGCCAGCTGCAGATTTTTGCCGCCGTGGCGCGCAGCGGCAGCACCACCGCGGCCAGCGCCGAGATTGCGCTGTCGCAGTCGGCCACCAGCTCGGCGGTCAACGAGCTGGAGCGCCTGCTGTCGTTGCGCCTGTTCGACCGCGCCGGCAAACGACTGCTGCTCAATGACAACGGCCGCGCCCTACTGCCGCGCGCGCTGGCGCTGCTCGACGGCGCGGCCGACATCGAGCACATGGCGCGCGATGCCAGCGCGCAAACGCAGTCGCTGCGCATAGGCGCCAGCACCACCCTTGGCAACTATGTATTGCCGGCCCTGCTCCGAAAGTTCCTGG
>JBBSRS010000504.1:0-2453 GCA_038242795.1 Burkholderiales bacterium | reverse complement strand
AGGTCATACAAAATGAAGCCCAGATAGGACTTGCCGGCGCCGTGGTCTGCCAGCGTGAAGCCGTGGCCCTCGGCCGACACTTCCTTCAGCAGTGGCTCAATGAACTGGTACAGGTGGTAGACCTGCTTGAGCTTGCGCCGCGTGTCCTGGTTGAGCTTGCCCTCGCGGGTCAAAATGTGCAGTTCCTGGAGCAGCTCAATGGACTGGCCGGGGCGGATTTCTTCAATGACTTGGGCCGGCTTGGCCGCATGGGCGGCAGCCAGGGCCTTGCGCGAAGGCTTGCCGGTGGGTTTTTCGGGGGTGGGGGAACTGGTTTTTTGCATGGCCGCCCAGTTTAGCCGCGCGCTGTTTTTCAGCGCTTTCCCGTGCCACCAGAGGATCCTGCACTTGGGTCTTCAACAACTAAATTGCACACAATTTAGTTGTATGCAATAATAAAATCCATGCCCGATCAATCCTCAACCGATACACAGCCCCCGGCCGACGCCATGCTGCTGCTGGACAACCAGTTGTGCTTTGCGCTGTATTCGACCTCTCTGGCCATGACGCGGCGCTACCAGCCACTGCTGGAGGCGCTGGGCATCACCTATCCGCAGTACCTGGCGCTGCTGGTGCTGTGGGAACGCGACGGCTTGTCGGTGTCCGAGCTGGGAGAGCGGCTTTTCCTCGATTCGGGAACGCTCACGCCCTTGCTCAAACGGCTTGAAACGGCGGGCCTGGTGTCGCGACTTCGCGCAGCAGACGACGAGCGCCGTGTCCACATCACGCTGACACCTGCCGGCCGTGCGCTGAAAACGCAGGCGATGAAGATTCCCGGCCATATCATGAGCGCCACCCATTGCTCCACGACCGAACTGGTATCGTTGACACGGCAGGTACAAGCCTTGCGCGAGCAATTGCTGGCCTGAGCAGATTTTCCCAATACCCTTATTCCGATTTTTCAACCCGCTCCGATTCCGGGGCATTTCAAAGGCAATACATGACCACAAAACTTGACGAGGTGTTGTACACCGCCCAGACCACCACCACCGGCGGCCGTGACGGCCAGGCCAAATCCAGCGATGCCCGCCTGAATGTCAACCTGAGCTCACCCGGCACCACCGGCAACGGCACCAACCCCGAGCAGCTGTTTGCCGCCGGTTACTCCGCCTGCTTCATCGGTGCGATGAAGGCCGTCGCCGGCACGAAAAACATCACCCTGCCTGGCGACATCAGCATCGACGCCAGCGTGGACTTGGGCAAGATTCCGAATGGCTACGGCATTGCCGTTCGCATGGAAATTTCCCTGCCCGGCATGGACCCTGCCGCAGCGCAAGACCTGATTGATGCCGCGCACCAGGTGTGCCCGTACTCGAACGCCACACGCGGCAATATCGACGTGACGCTGACGCTGAAATAAGCGCGCCGGTCCAGGCCGCACCCCCAGGCCCGCCCGCTTGACAGCCGGCGGGCTTTTTTGCGCCTGCCGCTGGCGCTTGAAACAGGCCCTGCGGTGGCGCCACAATCGGGCATGACCGATTACAACAAGGCGCCTGCGGCGCGCCACGACATCCATGTTTACGAACACCTGACGCCCGACGTCGTGCTGGACGCGCTGGCCAGCGTCGGATTGTTCGGCGACGGCCGCCTGATGGCGCTGTCCAGCTATGAAAACCGCGTGTACCAGGTGCATCTGGAAAACCCGGTGGGCAGCGCCGACCGGGCCGGCGACATCGTGGTGGTGAAGTTTTACCGTCCCAACCGCTGGAGCGACGCGCAAATTTTGGAAGAGCATGCGTTTGCCGCCGAACTGATGGCGGCTGAAATCCCGGTGGTCGGCCCGTTGCTGCTGAACGGCACGACGCTGAACCACTTCAACGACTTCAGCTTCAGCGTGTCGCCCAGCCGGGGCGGCCGGCGACCGGAGCTGGACAACCTCGAAGTGCTCGAATGGATTGGCCGCTTCCTGGCGCGCATCCACACCGTGGGCGCAGCCCGGCCTTTCACGCACCGCCCGGCGCTGAACCTGCAGACGTTTGGCAACCACTCGCGCGATGCGCTGCTGGCGGGCGGCTACCTGCCGCTGGACATGGAATCGCGCTGGCTCCAGGCTTTCGACGAAGCCATGGCGGTGGCAAAAGGCGTGTTCGACAGCGTTCCGCAGGCGCGCCAGTTGCGCCTGCATGGCGACTGCCACCCCGGCAACATCCTGTGGACGCCCGAAGGCATGCCGCTGGCCGGGCCGCATTTTGTCGACCTGGATGATGCCAGGAGCGGCCCGGCGGTGCAGGACTTGTGGATGCTGCTGTCGGGCGACCGGCCCCAGCAATTGCGCCAGCTGGGCGCGCTGGTCGATGGCTATGACGAGTTTGGCGAATTTGACCGGCGCGAACTCGCCCTGATTGAGCCGCTGCGCACATTGCGGCTGGTGCATTACAGCGCCTGGCTGGCGCAGCGCTGGCACGACCCGATCT
>JBBSRS010000503.1:0-2462 GCA_038242795.1 Burkholderiales bacterium | reverse complement strand
GCTGGATTGTCGTGTTGGCGGAAACAACAAGCGCGCCGCGTTCCAGCCAGAGTAAAAACTGATTGGCCTGCAACCGCAGCCCACAAGGTCTTTTTTGCTATTTTATTAGTAGCTGCTTGCGCATGACCAGCCTGCGCAAAAGATCTTTTGATACATAAATCGCTTTCTGGTCAGACCGGAAGCGATCTGTGTATTCAATCCCGTCTTTTGCGCCTGCATTTGAACGCCGAATTTGCGGGCCAAGCGCTGGCTGTATTGCTTTTTCCGGAATGCCTGTTCTGGGGAAACCCGTCCTCTTTCAGTCCAGCTTGATGTTGGCCTGCTCGACAACCTTGGCCCAGCGGGCTTTTTCGCGAATCAAAAATTCGTCCTGCTGCACCGGCGTCATGGTCACCACCTCGGCGCCCTGCCCGGCCAGCTTGGCGCGAACGTCGGGCTGGCGGATGACCTTGATCAGTTCGCTGTTGAGGCGGTTCAGGATGGCAGGCGGCGTGCCATTGGCCACCAGCATTCCTTGCCAGGTGCCGGACTCGAAACCGGTCAACCCTTGTTCCGCCAGCGTCGGCACGTCGCCAATCAGCGGCATGCGGCTGCCTTTGGAAACGCCGAGGATCTTGAGCTTGCCGCTTTGCACAAACGGCAACGTTGCCAGCATGCCGTTCATCAGAATCTGGGTTTGCCCGGCAATCGTGTCGGTGATCGCCTGCGAGCCGCCCTTGTACGGGATGTACAGCCATTTGGCGCCGCTGGCGCGCTCGACCGCCACGCCGGCCAGGTGCGGCGCGCTGCCAATGGCGGTGACGGCAAAATTCAGCTCGGTTTTTTTCGACAGCGCCACCAGCTCCTTCAGGTTGTTGGCCGGCACCGACGGATGCACCACCAGCAGGTGCGGCGAATAGGCCAGCATGGTCACGCCGCGCAGGTCCTTGATTGGATCAAACGACAGCTTGGTGTACACCGACGGGCTGATGGCCAGCGCGCCGGTGTCGCACAGCAACAAGGTGTAGCCGTCGGGTGCCGACTTGGCGACGTAATCGGCCCCCAGGTTGCCGTTGGCGCCGGCCTTGTTTTCAACGATGACCGACTGCTTCAAGGCTTCCGACAGCGGCTGGGCAATCGACCGCGCAATGATGTCGGACGAGCCGCCCGGCGGGTACGGCACCACGATGCGGATCGGTTTGGAAGGCCAGTTGGGGGACTGCGCGCTGGCAGTGCCCAGGCCGAGGGCCAGCGTGGCCCCCATGAGATCACGACGGTTGATGGACATGATGCGTCTCCTGCATTGAGTGGATGACTGGGTTGCCCACCTTCAAGGCAGCAGCCCTGAAGGGGTTCGGAAGCCGTTTGCCTGACGTGTTCAGGTGAGGTTCAGGCCACGGTGTGGTTGGCCATGATTTCCAGGCTGCGCACCAGCGCGGAATGGTCCAGGTCCTGCATGCCGTTGGCGGCGCAAACCTGCATCAGCTGCGCGGCGCCCGCGGTTTGCGGCAGCGCCACGCCCAGCTTGCGGGCGCCGGCCAGCGCCAGGCTCAAATCCTTTTGGTGCAAACCGATGCGAAAGCCCGGGTCGAAGGTGCGCTTGATCATGCGTTCGCCATGCACTTCCAGGATGCGCGACGCGGCAAAGCCGCCCATCAGCGCCTGGCGCACCTTGGCCGGGTCGGCGCCGGCCTTGCTGGCAAACAGCAGCGCTTCGCCGACGGCGGCAATGTTCAACGCCACGATGATCTGGTTGGCGACCTTGCAGGTCTGGCCGTCACCGTTGCCGCCGACCAGCGTGATGTTCTTGCCCATCAACTCGAACAGCGGCCTGACCCGTTCAAACGCGTCGTCAGGCCCGCCGACCATGATGGTCAGGCGGGCCGCCTTGGCACCGACTTCGCCGCCCGACACCGGCGCATCCAGGTAGTCGCAGCCCAGCGCCTTGATTTTTTCAGCGAATTCCTTGGTGTCCATCGGCGAGATGGAACTCATGTCCACCACCGTCTTGCCCTGGCTCAGGCCGCTGGCCACGCCGTCATCGCTGAACAATACCTTGGCCACATCGGGTGTGTCGGGCAGCATCAAAAAAATGATGTCGGCTTTTTGCGCCACTTCCTGGGCTGAAGCGCAGGCGCTGGCCTGGCCGGTCAGCAGTTCGGCAGGCACTTCGCTGCGGGTATGCAGGAACACTTCATGCCCTGCGGCGATCAGGTGGGCGGCCATGGGGGCGCCCATGATGCCGAGGCCGATAAATCCAATCTTGCTCATTTTTTGCTCCAGTCAAAAAGAAATAAAAATTATCGCGGATCAGTTGCGGTAACGGTCGCACAAGGCCTGCGTGGCCGAGCGGAACGCGCCCAGGTCGCTGCCAACGCCGACAAACGTGGCACCCATCGCCATGTAGCGGCGTGCATCGGCCTCGACCGGCGCCAGAATGCCGGCCGGTTTGCCACAGGCCTTGGCGTCGGCAAACACCGCTG
>JBBSRS010000502.1:0-2463 GCA_038242795.1 Burkholderiales bacterium | reverse complement strand
GCGCTGCACGGTGCGGGTGGCGTCACGTATAGTGATTCGATACCCACTTTCCTGAACGTCTGGCGCTGCGATGTCCTCCCCACCTGATTCGATTTCCCTCGAACGCATGTTCACCCACCGGCTGCACACGCTGTCCAAGCTGACCGACCGGCTCACCCAGGGCGCTTATCTCAGCGATGCCGGCATTGCCTTGAGCGAAGGGCGCTGCCTGTCGGCCATTGGCAGTTTCACGCCGCTGTCGGTCAAGGACCTGGCCTATCGGGCCAATCTCGACAAGGGCCAGGCCAGCCGCGCCGCCCAGTCGCTGGTCGACCAGGGCCTGGTGCTCAAGCAGGCCAGCGCCACCGACGGGCGCGGTGTGGTGCTGACCCTGACACCGGCGGGCGAGGTGGTGTGCGAGCGCCTGATGCGCGTGATCGGCCGGCGCAACGACGAGATCGTTTCCTGCCTCAATGCCGCAGAGCGCGCGCAACTTGACGCGCTGCTCGACCGGCTGGTCGCCCATGCGCAGGCGGCGGTCGGGGGCGACGCAGGCGCCGATGCCTGAACAGCACGCGTTGATGCAATAGGCGACAGACGCGCCCCGCCCGGCTGAAAGCGGGTGCCGGGTGAGTACATACCCCGGTTGCGAGCGCAAGCCTATTTTTCTATCATCAGCCTGCTTTGTCTGCCCGGCGCCGCGTGTCCTTCACGCAGCCGGTGCAGATTTTCCTGATTTGAAATGACTGGAGTTTTCATGCACTACCCCCGCACCCTGCGCCGCTGGATCAGCGTCGCCACACTCGCCTTGCCGCTGGCAGCGGCTGCCGCGTATCCCGACCAGTCCATCGAATGGGTCGTTCCCTACCCGGCGGGCGGCGGCTCGGACGTGGTGGCCCGCATCCTGTCGCTGCCCATGAGCCAGACGCTGGGCCAGCCCATCGTCATCAACAACAAGCCCGGCGCCGCCACCAACATTGGCGCCGACTACGCCGCCAAGGCCAAGCCCGACGGCTATGTCATGCTGACCGGCGACACCGCCACCATGGCCGCCAACCCGGCGCTGTATTCCAAGCTCAGCTACAACGTCGAAAAAGACTTCACGCCGGTTGGCCTGATGGCGCGCTTCCCGCTGATCCTGGTGGTCAATCCGGGTGTGCCGGCGAAGAACCTGACCGAGTTCCTGGCCTGGGCCAAGAAACAACCCACGGGCGTGAACTACGCCACGCCGGGCGCGGGCAGCCCGCACCACCTGGCGACCGAATTGTTCCGCGAACGCAGCGGGCTCAAGATGGTGCATGTCGGTTACCGGGGAGCGGCCCCGGCGGTGCAGGACGTGATTGGCGGGCAGGTGCCGATGATGTTCGTCGACACGGCCAGCGGCTACCAGCACATCCAGTCCGGCCGGCTGGTGGCGATCGGCGTCGCCAGCCCGAAGCGGATTGCCACTTTCAACACCCTGCCGACGCTGGCCGAACAGGGCCTGAAGGGCTTTGAAGCCTATGCCTGGCAAGGGTTGGTGGTGCCCGCCACCACCCCGCCAGAAGCAGTGGCCACGCTCAGCAAGGCCTTGATGGCGGCGCTGAACTCCACCGATGTCAAGGCGCGTTTCCAGACGCTGGGGCTGGAAGCGATTCCCAGCACGCCGGCGCAAATGGACGCCTATGCCAAGAGCGAACGCGAAAAATGGGCCAAGGTGATTCGCGCCAGCAACATTCGCCTGGACTGAAGCAGAAGGCAGAATTTGGCATGGACAGTGAAACTGCAGGCGCACCCCGGGTAACCGGTTGAGGTCTGCCGGGCTTGTGAATCAGCGCTTGATGCGGCGCCCGGCCGCGCCTTCAGGCTGTCAGCCGCCACTGGCCTGTCAGCAACCGGCCAACAGCAGGCCATGCCGCTGCCACAGGGCTGGCGATGTCACGGAACGCTGTCGCTGAACCAGCATTCGCCTTGGCCAATGCCCTTGAATCGATAGCTGTCAGCGCACGACGCTGTTGCGCAAAAGCCTGATTTGGTCATTGAAATTGAACGCCATGGCCTGGCGCGCAGGCGACCGCCAGCATGAGGAGGGTGTGCGCCGCCGGTGCAGCCCTGTCGGGGCACCCGTGGCTGGGCTGCAGGCCCCGGCTTGGGGGTGCCACCGGACCAAGCGCACCATGCATTCGGCCACCTGCCCCGGGTTGTACCGCTCCGGCCGTTCGCGCATACCGTCCAGGTTTGCGTAGCACGCGATGATCCCGGCCTTCAGCAGCGTGATGCCCTGCGCGGCGCGCCTGGTGCCCACGGCGACACGTGCGAGAGGGTTTTGGGCCTGGGTCGAAGCGTCACGCTGGCGTGTAGGCGAGGCGAACATAGATCGGTGCGAAGGACTCGGCCTGGGTGATCTCCAGCAGGCATTCCTTGGCCAGTTCCAGCAGCGCGATGAAGGTGACGACCAGCACCGGCATGCCGCGCGAGGCGTCGAACAGTTCCTCGAACTCCAGG
>JBBSRS010000501.1:0-2463 GCA_038242795.1 Burkholderiales bacterium | reverse complement strand
CCGGCCACAATCGCCAGCATTCCCAGCGCGATGCGTCGATCGACGTTTTCGCGGAATATGAACCAGGCGATCAGCGCAGTCAGCACGCCCTCGGCATTGAGCAGCAGGGAGGCACCGGAAGCGGGCATGCCCGACAACCCAACCATCAACAGCACCGGGCCGGCCATGCCGCCCGCAAGCACCGCACCAGCCAGCCACTTCCATTCCCCTGGGGGCAATCGAGTCGGTGGTGCATTGCGCAGCAAACGTAATGCGAGCAGGCCCACGCCCGAGCCGAGGTAGAGCAAGGCCGCCAGCAGCCAGGGACTGGTTTGCGCCAGGAGCAGTTTGGCCAATGGGGTGCCGCCGCCGAACAGGAAGGCGGCTGTCAAGGTGGCCAGTACGCCCGGCTGTGTCAACAATCTCAAAATCAACTCCTTGGCTGATGCATGCGCAAGCCACCTCAATGCAGCTCAAAAATCGCAACAAACAAAATGGTGCACCCGCCGGGCTGGTGTTCGTTGCCACAAGCCAGTGATCAACCCAATCAACTGGCCAATGGCGCCCGGACTGCGCAGTCTCGCGCTCACACACATCCTGCGCTGTGAAAGATTGTGCGGGAACTCCTTTCGTCGTCAAGAATGGGCTCGAATGACGGTTTGACTCGGGAGATGGATCGTCCGGAGCGCATGAGCCGCTTCCCGGACTTGCCCACGATCAATTGGCAGGTTCAATGTCCGTCACCACCAGGGCGCCCCCCGACTTTTCAGCCTTGAAGCGAACCTTGTCGCCAACCTTTGTCTTTTCCAGCAGGGCCGGGTCCTTGACCTGAAACACCATGGTCATGCCCGGCATGTCCATGGTCTTGATCTCGCCATGCTTGATGGTGATTTTTTTGTTGTCCATGTCAACTTTTCGGATTTCGCCTTCAGCCATGTCGGTTGAGGCGGCTATGGGCAATTCCTTTTTCGCATCGTCCTTGACCATGGGTGCGCTGCCGTGCGAGCTTGCATGGGCAGCCGAAGCGCTGGCCAGGACCGAGGTCAGGATCAACAAGGCTTTGAATGATTTTGAGTTCATGGGGTGTTCTTTCAGGACTTGGCGGAAATTCAAGCAGGGTAGGACTGGTACACCCGCGACTTGTCGCCTGGGAGCAAAAGCACGACGTCGTACCGGTCTTTGCGCCCGTTGTAGGCGGGGCCGTCCATGCCCGGTGAGCCCACCGGCATGCCGGGCACCGCCAGACCGATCGCGCGCGGGCGTTCTTTCAAAAGACGGTGCACCTCGCGTCCGGGCACGTGTCCTTCAAGGGCATAGCCGGCGACCAGTGCAGTGTGGCAGGAACCCATTTGCTCGGGCACACCCAACCGTTTTCTTGCCGCTGCATTGCCGGTGTCGTGCACCTGGACCTGAAAACCGCTGGCTTGCATGTGGCTGACCCAGTCGCCGCAGCAGCCACAGTCCGGGTCTTTCCACACTTCCACCAGAGGCCTGGTTTGCGCGAATACGGGCAAGCCAAAGGTTGTGCCAGCGCCAGCGGCCAGCACGGCTGCAGCTTGAATAAATAAACGTTTTTTCATCATGATTTTTGACCGGTTAAAACCAACGCACAAACAAAAATTAACGAGGTGCCCGCGACGCGCTGGCGGGTGTTTTAAGCCCGTCCACGTGAACATGGCCTTTCATGCCGGCGTCAAAGTGGCCAGGCTGCAGGCAGGCAAAGTCCACTTTGCCTGCCTTGGTGAAATGCCAGATGATTTCGCCGCTCTTGCCTGGCGCGACCGTCACCATGTTTTCATCGGCGTGCTCCATTTCGGGATTTTTCTTCATCACTTCATAGTGGTCCTTGAGTTCCTTTGCCGTCCCCAGCACCATTTCGTGCTTGACCTGGCCTGAGTTTTTGGCGACGAAGCGAATGGTTTCTCCCTGTTTGACTGGTATTTTTGACGCATGAAAGCGCATGTCATCGGTCATGTCGACGTTGACGGTGCGTGTCACATTGGCGGCGACGCCGGGTTTGCCGATCTCCTCGACACCGCCGTGACCCCCGGCGTGGTTGCCGGAGGCCATGGCGGTGATAGCGAGAAGAAGTCCGGGAATTGCGATCAGCAGGTTGCGTGATTTCATGAAATACCTTTCAAGCGTGGGAATGAAAAAATGGGGTGGTCGGGCCAGCGTCCGTTTGCAAGCGGGCTACATGACTGTAAATTGGATGAGAATAGGCTGCAGCGCACGTGGGTAGTGCGCTGGCAGCTACTATTTTGATAGTAAATCGGTTTTGCATCAGATGCTTTTGTTTGATCGATGAGTTGCTGACAGTCAATGCTTCATGCCGCCCATATCGCCCATGCCCCGCATCACGGGTTTGCGGACCTGAACTTCGACTTCTTTCATCGGCATGTTCTGCGCTTTCATGGACTGGCCGCCCTCGGCGGCAAAGCGCGCCGGATTGGGCAGGGCGCCTGTCCATTCATAGGCCACACT
>JBBSRS010000500.1:0-2479 GCA_038242795.1 Burkholderiales bacterium | reverse complement strand
GGACATCTTCACCTACATCGAGCACCGGGGTTCGATCCAGGGCAAAACGGTGGCCTGGGTCGGCGACGGCAACAACATGGCCAACACCTGGCTGCAGGCCAGCGAAATCCTGGGCTTCAAGGTCCACCTGAGCACGCCCGGCGGCTACGAGGTGGACCAATCGATCGCCGGCATCCGTTCCAGTGAAAGCTACCAGGTCTTCAAGGACCCGATGCAGGCCTGCGCCGGCGCCGACCTGGTCACAACCGATGTCTGGACCAGCATGGGCTACGAGGCCGAAAACGAAGCGCGCAAGGCAGCCTTTGCCGATTGGTGTGTCGACAGCGACATGATGCGTGCCGCCCAACCCGGTGCGCTGTTCATGCACTGCCTGCCGGCACACCGGGGCGAGGAAGTCGAGGCCGAAGTGATCGACGGCCCGCAATCGGTGGTCTGGGACGAAGCAGAAAACCGCATGCATGTGCAAAAGGCGCTGATGGAGTTTTTACTGCTTGGCCGGTTGCAACCCTAGGGTGAAAGCACACCCGTCAGTGGACCGGGCATGCACTGCTTGCCAAGACGCACTGCAGTTGACCCGCCAGCAAAATTCAGTATCAAATAGGCTGTTTGCGCAATATGGACGTGCATAAGCAGCTATTTATTAAATAGCAAGCTCCTGTCGGTTTTGTTCGACCCTCTAAAGCACGCGCCGGGTAATGGTGCGCTAGCGCCGGGGTTGAATCCACATCGGCTGGCGGCCTGCGCTGGTATTTTGCGACAGGGCTTTGGTGGCCGTTCCACAACCGCCGCAACTGCTGCACGCACCACAACCGGGCTTTTCACCGAGATTTTTCTGCACCCGCCCCAGCCGGCGGCGTAGGCCGGCGGGCATCCAGTACCACAGCGCATAAAGGGCGGCAAAAGCCACTATCAGTCCGGCGATCCATTGCTGCAGCATCTCAGGCACCTCCCCATAACAACGTCAGCCGATAGGTGATCCAGCTGGCACCATAAGCCAGTCCGAACATGTAGCCCGCCATGAAAAACGCGTAGCGCCAGCTGTTGGTTTCGCGCCGCACCGTGACCAGGGTAGAGATGCATTGCGGCGCAAACACATACCAGACCAGCAGCGACAAGGCCGTCGCCAGCGACCAGGTCTGCGCAATCACCGGCCCCAGCGCCGACGCCACGTTATTGCCCGTGGCCGACAGCGCATACACCGTGCCCAGCGCACCGACCGCCACTTCGCGCGCCGCCAGCCCCGGCACCAGGGCAATCGCAATCTGCCAGTTAAAACCAATCGGCGCAAAAATCACCTGCAGCGCATGGCCCAGACGCCCGGCCAGGCTGTATTCAATCGCCGGGCCAACTGCCCCTGCGGGCGGTGCGGGAAAGGTCGACAAAAACCACAAGATCACCGTCAGCGCCAGGATGATGCCGCCGACGCGCCTAAGGAAAATCATCGCCCGCTCATGCAGCCCCATCGCCAGTTGGCGCAAGCTGGGAATCCGGTAGGCGGGCAGCTCCATGATCAGCGGCGTCGGCCGTGCATGGCCGCGCCACAGCTTGAACACCGCCGCCACCGCCATCGCGCTGGCGATGCCGCCGACATACAGCGCAAACATCACCAGCCCCTGCAGGTTGAAAATGCCCGCCACCGTGCGCTCGGGAATGAACGCGCCAATCAAGAGCGCATACACCGGCAGGCGGGCCGAGCAGGTCATCAGCGGCGCAATCATGATGGTGACCAGCCGGTCGCGCCAGTGGGTAATCGTGCGCGTTGCCATCACGCCCGGAATGGCGCAGGCAAAGCTTGACAGCAGCGGAATGAAAGAGCGCCCCGACAGGCCCACGCTGCCCATCACGCGGTCGAGCAGAAAAGCGGCGCGCGGCAGATAGCCCGAATCTTCAAGCACCAGAATGAAAAAGAACAGGATGAGAATCTGCGGCAAAAACACCAGCACGCCCCCCGATCCGGCCAGAATGCCATCGATCAGCAGGCTTTGCAGCACGCCGTCGGGCATGTAGGTGCGCAGCAAGCCAGAAAGCCATTCCATTCCCGACTTGATCGCGTCCATCGGCAGGTTGGCCCAGCTGAACACGGCCTGAAACATCAAAAACAGGATCACGCAGAGCAGCGCCATGCCCCACAGCGGATGCAGCACGATGCGGTCAATGGCGTCGTCGGTGTGCAGGCTGTCCGGCGGCGACTGCACCGCCAGCCGCATGATGCGGCGCACTTCCAATTGCGTGTCCATGACCTGATCGAACGTTGGCGCTTGCCAGGCGGCAATGCCGTCGGGCTTTGTGCCGGGCGCGGGCCAGTTGTCCAGAAAGCGCAGCAACTCCTGCGCGCCATCGTGGCGCACGCCGACCGTTTCGACCACCGGCATGCCGAGTTCGCGTGACAGCACCGCCTTGTCAATCACAATGCCGGCGCGGCGGGCGGCGTCGCTCATGTTCAGCGTCAGCACCATCGGCAGGCCCAGCGCCCGCGCTT
>JBBSRS010000499.1:0-2481 GCA_038242795.1 Burkholderiales bacterium | reverse complement strand
CGACGCACAAATCTGCTACGCCATGAAAGCCAATTCTTCGCTGGCCGTGCTGCAGGTGTTTGCACGGGCCGGTTGCGGGTTTGACATTGTGTCGGGCGGCGAACTCGAACGCGTTCAGGCCGCTGGCGGTGACGTGAAAAAAGTGATCTTTTCAGGCGTCGGCAAAACCCGCGCCGAAATGCGCCAGGCGCTGTTGGCCGGCATTGGCTGCTTCAATGTGGAAAGTGAAGCCGAGCTGGATGTGCTGTCGCAAGAAGCTCTGGCGCTGAAGCTGCGCGCGCCCGTCAGCATACGGGTCAATCCAAACGTTGACCCCAAGACCCATCCCTATATTTCAACCGGCCTGAAGGGCAACAAGTTTGGCGTCGCGCATGAAGATGCGCTGCGCATTTACCAACATGCCGCTTCGCTCGCGGGACTGCAGGTGATCGGCATCGATTGCCATATCGGCTCGCAAATCACCGAGGTGACGCCCTATCTGGACGCGATGGACCGGGTGCTTGACCTGGTCGCCGCGATTGAAGCGGCCGGCATCCCGCTGGCGCACATCGATTTTGGGGGCGGGCTGGGCATCAACTACAACAACGACACGCCGCCTGAAGCAGAAGTGCTCTGGCAACAACTGCTGGAAAAGCTCGATACGCGCGGCTATGGTGGCAAGAAACTGATGATCGAGCCGGGCCGCTCCCTGGTGGGCAATGCGGGCATCTGCATCAGCGAAGTGCTGTACCTCAAGCCCGGTGAGCAAAAGAATTTCTGCATCATCGACGCGGCCATGAACGACTTGCCCCGCCCGGCCATGTACCAGGCTTTTCATGCCATCGTCCCCGTGGATCTGCCGCTGTCGCAAGTCGAAACCGTCACCTATGACGTGGTGGGGCCGGTCTGCGAAAGCGGCGACTGGATTGGCCATGACCGCGATTTGAATGTTGCGGCGGGCGACTACCTGGCCGTCATGTCGGCAGGCGCTTACTGCATGAGCATGTCTAGCAACTACAACACACGCGGCCGCGCGGCAGAACTGCTGGTCGAAGGCGGCAGTGTGCAGGTGATTCGTTCGCGCGAGTCGGCGGCAGACACCTTCAGAAATGAAGTGCTGCTGCCCTGATCGAAAAAACCTGCAAAGGGACAGCCTGTGAAGTCAGCCGTTCCTGCCAAAAAACACCGAAAACCATGAATTTGAAAGAAAAGTGTCTCTTGCGCATGCTGCACGGGCGCAGGCAGCTCACTTTTTAATAGCAATCTATTTTTAACGAACCCCGAAAACGGCAGGAGCTGCCATTTTCTTCCGCCGGGACTTTGTCCAGGCGTTCCACATTCTCCAGCCCAGCAGCGCGGCCACGATGGCCGCATAGACGAAGACTTCGGCAAAATTGTTTTTTCCGGCACGCATCCAGAAAAAATGCAACAGGCCCAGGCCGGCGATCAGGTACACCAGCTTGTGCAGCAACTGCCAGCGCTTGGCGCCCATTGCCTTGATGGCCGCGTTGAATGAAGTCGCTGCCAAGGGCGTCAGTAGCAAAAAGGCTGAAAAGCCCACCAAAATAAAAGGCCGTTTGATGATGTCTTTGACAATATCCGGCACATCAAAACCCATGTCAAACCAGCTGTAGCTCAGCAGGTGGAGCACGACGTAAAAATAAACGAACAGCCCCAACATGCGCCGAAAACGCGCCAAGGCCGGCGTTTTGGTGATGAGGCGCAAGGGCGTTATCGCCAGCACAATGCATAAAAAGCGCAATGTCCAGTCGCCCAGGGCGCGAATCAAGGCTTCAGCCGGATTGGCACCCAACTGGTTGTTAAAAGCCCGGTAAAAAAGCCACGCAAACGGCAGCAGGCAGACCCCAAAAATCAGCGGTTTTGCCGCAGGATGCAGCAAGATTTTTTGCCGCCCCGCCAACCAGGCCGCCATCAGAAGTTCTTCTTGAGGTCCATACCCGCATACAGCTGACCGACCTGCGCTTCGTAGCCGTTGAACATCAGCGTCTTGCGCTTCTTGGCAAACAAGCCGTCCTCACCAATACGCCGTTCGGTCGCCTGACTCCAGCGCGGATGGTCAACCAGCGGATTCACATTGGAGTAAAACCCGTATTCACTGGCGGCCGCCTTGTTCCAGGCCGTGCGCGGCTCCTTGTCGGTAAAGCGGATCTTGACGATGCTTTTGCCGCTTTTAAAGCCGTACTTCCAGGGCAGCACCATGCGGACCGGCGCACCGTTCTGGTTGGGCAGCACCTCGCCGTACATGCCGAACGTCAGCATCGCCAGCGGATGCATGGCTTCATCGATGCGCAGCGCTTCAACATAAGGCCATTCCAGCACGCGCGAGCCGACAAAAGGCATGGTCTTGGGGTCAGCCAGCGTGATGAACTCGACATATTTGGCGCTGCCCAGCGGCTCGACCTTCTTGATCAGCTCGGAGAGCGAATAACCGACCCAGGGAATCACCATGGACCAGCCTTCAACGCAGCGCAGCCGGTAGAT
>JBBSRS010000498.1:0-2481 GCA_038242795.1 Burkholderiales bacterium | reverse complement strand
GGCCATATGGATTGAATAGAATAAATATTGCAGCCTGATGGAGTGTTACGGGTCCGTATATTGCTTCTCCCGCAGCGTGCATTCCAGCCATTTTTTGGCCTTGCAATTTGTTCGTTATTTACCTTTCTCCGGAGTCCATCCCGCCATGAAAAAACTTGTACTGGTGACCGCCGTGTCGGCGCTTTTGCTGGCCGCCTGCGGCAAAAAAGAGGAACCGGTGGCGGTTGTGCCTGCACCGGCGCCTGTGGCTGCAGCCCCGGCGCTGCCGGTCAACACCGAGGAGAAGGTGCTCAATATCTACAACTGGCCCGACTACATTCCCGAAGGCATGACGGCTGCCTTTGAAAAGGAAACCGGCATCAAGGTCAACTACGACACCTTTGAAACCAATGAAGCCCTGCATGCCAAGCTGGTCGCGGGCAACACCGGTTATGACATCGTGGTGCCGGGTACGGTGTTTGCCAAGTCGCAGATCGAGGGCGGGCTGCTGCAGCCACTGGACAAGGCGAAGATTCCCAACCTGGCCAATCTGGAGCCGGCCATCATGAAAACCCTGACCAAGGCCGACCCGGACAACAAGTACCTGGTGCCGTGGGGCTGGGGCTTCACCACCGTGGGCATCAACAAGACCAAGGTGGACAAGGCGCTGGCCGGCATGCCCATGCCGGAAAACGCCTGGGACCTGGTGTTTGACCCGAAATACACCGCCAAGCTCAAGTCATGCGGCATTGCCTACCTGGATTCGCCCACCGAAATCATTCCTGCCGCGCTGCACTACATCGGCAAGGACGCGTATTCCAACAATCCGGCCGATTTCAAGGCAGCCGCCGAGATGGTGTTCAAGGTTCGCAAGGACGTGCGCCTGTTCAGCGCCACCATGATCGATGACCTGGCCGGCGCCAAAGCCTGCGCGGTCATCGGCTGGTCCGGCGATATCAACATCGCCGCCAACCGCGCCAGGGAAAACGGCTCGAAGGACGTTATTGAAGCCCTGCTGCCCAGCACCGGCGCGCTGATTTTCGCCGACACCATGGCGCTCACAAAGGATGCCAAGCATCCGAACAATGCGCAGGCCTTCATCGATTTCTACCTGCGTCCCGAAAACGCCGCATCGGTGACCAACACGATGAACTATCCCACCGCCAACAAGGCGGCGATTGCGCAGATCAAGCCGGAGATTTCAGGCAACAAGACCATCTTTGTCGAGCCCGCGTATTTCAGCAAGATGATCCCGCCCAGCAGCTTCACCAACGAAGCCCGAGAAGCCCTGGCCAACGCCTACAACAGCGTCAAAAAAGGCCAGTGACATTAAATTGCGGGGTCTGATTTTAGGCCTTTACAGGCAGGGCGGCAGTACCCTGCGACGCGCCGCCAGCCTGGATTTCGGTGGTGTCGCAGCAGCAACCCGTGGCGTATTGCTACTGAATCAATAGCTGGTCACGCACGCTGGTATTGCGCAAAACCCATTTTTAATATAAAAAATGGGTTTTTGCCTTGACGGGTGTGCAGTGGTTTCGAAAGTACGAAAAAACGCGGGACGGATGCATGGCAGACAACGATGGAACAGCAGGCTATCTGGTCACCGAGAAGCTGGTCAAGCGTTTCGACGATGCGGTGGCGGTGGACGAGGTTTCGCTTTGCGTGAACCGTGGCGAGATTTTCGCGCTGCTCGGCAGTTCGGGCTGCGGAAAATCCACCCTGCTGCGCATGCTGGCGGGCTTCGAGAAGCCCAGTTCCGGCCGTATCCTGCTCGGCGGCGAGGACGTGGCTGGTCTGCAGCCCTACGACCGCCCGATCAACATGATGTTCCAGTCGTATGCCTTGTTTCCGCATCTCGATACCTGGGAAAACGTTGCCTTCGGCCTCAAACGCGAAGGCCTGCCCAAGGCCGACATCCAGCAGCGCGTGGGCGAAATGCTCGATCTGGTGCAGCTTGGTGCGTATGGCAAGCGCAAGCCGCACCAGCTCTCGGGGGGACAGCAGCAGCGCGTGGCGCTGGCCCGCAGCCTGGCCAAGCGGCCCAAGCTGCTGTTGCTGGATGAACCACTGGGCGCGCTGGACCGCAAACTGCGCGAGCAGACCCTGTTTGAACTCGTCAACATCATCGAAAAAGTGGGCGTGACCTGCGTGATGGTGACCCATGACCAGGAAGAAGCCATGACCATGGCCAGCCGCATCGCCGTGATGAGCAAGGGCAGGGTGTTGCAGGTGGGCACGCCCGAAGAGGTGTATGAGCATCCGGCCAACCGCTTTGTTGCGGACTTTATCGGCAATGTGAACATGTTCGAAGGCCGGCTCAGCGTGGACGAATCCGACCGTTGTGCTGCCGTGACGGGCATTGGTGAAATCCAGGTCGGCCATGGGGTGAGCGGCACACTGAACATGCCGCTGGCCATTGCGGTGCGGCCCGAGAAGATCGGGATCAGCAAGCAGCCCCCCGATGTAAACCGCAATGTCTTCACCGGCAAGGTGCAGGAAATT
>JBBSRS010000497.1:0-2483 GCA_038242795.1 Burkholderiales bacterium | reverse complement strand
GGGCAACTGGTCGGCACGCTGCAGCGCTCGTTCGGCGCCACCACCCTGGCCGGGCGCTCGGCCAATGCCACCAGCGTCAACGTATCGCTGGTCGTGCCGCTGGGCACGGCCGACAAGGTCCGCCAGGGCCGAACCGATGCGGCCTTGCGCACCTTGCCTGCACTGGATCAAGCCATGCCGGCAGGTGCCATGGTGGCCACGGCGCAGGACCGTCTGGACGGACTGGCGCGGGCCTTGCGCGCCACCGGCCTGGACCGGGTCCGCGTCGGCATGCTGGGCAACGGGTTGGTGGTGGAGTATGAGAACTACCGCTATCTGCACAACGAGGCCGATGCCCTGGGCATCGTGCTGGGGCTGGCGGCCGAATCTGCGCCAGCTGGCACCACCCGCGTGCATGCGCTGACCCGCAAGGCGGGGCTGGAGGTGCTTGAAACATCGGTTGACGTGGCGGCCTACCGCAGCTTTTTGCGGGATGGCGATGCAGCACGTGTGAAGAACACGCTCGGCTTTGGTCTGCTGCCCGGCTATGACGAAGCTGCTGTGCAGTGGGCTGAAGGCGACGCCGGGGCCGGCCGACGCAAAAACTTGCTGCGCGTGAGCGTCAAGCCCCTGCTCAGTTACGCGCTGGGCACCGAATTCAGTGCCTTTGATTATTCGCTGGCGGCCAATGTGCGCAGCACGGCGAGCCTCTGGAAGGGTGCAGAGGTCTATGCCGACGTCGTGCAGCGCATCACCAATACCGCCAACACCGAGCCGGGGCGGATATTTGCCAGTTCCAGGCAACGCAATGGCTTGAGAACGCTGGCGTTGCAACAATCGTTCTGGCTGGCCCCGCGCCTGTTCGCCAGCGTGGGCGCAGGAAAGTATGACTATGAAGGACTGGGCGCCGAGGGCGAGTCCATCCTGTTTTTGCCCTGGAACTCAGACACCGTCCACTTGAACGGCCGCTACCTTCGGCGCTCAGGCGATGCACTGCCGCGCACGGTGGAGGCTTATGCAGGCTCCTACCGCTGGCGTTTCAATTCTGAAACCTGGGTGGAGGCGGGGTACCAGCAGTACACCGACCGGTCCACCGGGCCATCGGTGGTGTTGACGCGCTGGTTTGGCGACGTGGCGGTGCAGCTGTTCGCCCGAAAAGGCGGCAACAACACCTTCGTCGGCTTGGAGGTGAACCTGCCGCTCACGCCGCGCCAGGGCATGGCAGCAGGGCCTGTACAGGTTTCAGGCTCCCCGCGTTTTGCGCAGTCAATCCGTACGCGCCTGACCACTGGCGGCAACACGGGCAACTATGTAGACAACGGGGCCGTGCGGCCAGTGGACCTGAATTACAAGTCT
Source organism: Burkholderiales bacterium (assembly GCA_038242795.1). GTDB lineage: Bacteria > Pseudomonadota > Gammaproteobacteria > Burkholderiales > Burkholderiaceae_C > Polaromonas. The sequence goes on along the minus strand of JBBSRS010000497.1, from coordinate 1,148 downwards.
GAAGTGGAACTGTTCAACTCGGGCCGCATTGCGCCAGCCGACATCACGGGCCAGGTTCAGCGCATGCGGGAGTCTTTCTACCTCTATGCACGCGACCAGGTTGATTGAATTTTCAGGGAAAAGGCAGACCTGCCCGGTCTATTCGTGGGTGTGTGTACTCGTACCAATAGTGGTACTTTTTTAGGATTTTTATGATTTTCAACAAAGTTTCTCTGGCCTGTCTGATCTTGAGCGGCAGCGCCTTGCTGTCCGCCTGCGGCGGCAGCAGTGGTGACAGCGGATCGCCTCCACCTATCGCCAGCAGCAACCTTTCTGCCGAGATCACGCCACAAACCGGGGCGGCATTGGTGAGCAGCGTGCTGGACAAGAGCTTTGAGTTCAGCTCGGGTGTTCCGGGCTTTGGCACCACATCGGCCACATCCCTGAAGCTGACGGGCAATGGCGCGGCGCCCTCATTCGACATCAACTCGGCCGAAGGCTCGGCATCGGGCACCATGAATTTCGGCTCGTGCATATTCACGGTGGCCAAGTCGAACTTTTCCGCTACACATCCTTTGGCACAGGGCAAAACCTTCACGATCAAACCGTGCAGCCTGATCGTGGCCACTATTGGCATCAAGGGCGACTCCATTGCCACGCCCACGACCCTCACCTTGCTGCTGGGCACGATCAATTCCAAGCCCATTACCGTGTCCGTGTCGATCAGCGCAACAGGCGTCGTCACGGTCAACAGCTTCACCATTGGCAGTGTCACCCTGGTGGCTGCCACTGGCGCCACGGGTGCAACTGGCGCGGGCGGTTAAGACACAGCGTCTTCACCCGATTTGACACAGACCCCGCCTTGCGCGGGGTTTTTTATTTCCGGTTGTTCAACATGCAGAGACGCAAAGCCTTCTGTTTGTACCTGCGCAATTTCAAACAACTGGCAGCTTTCGCTGAATTTCCAGCCGCTTGGCGACGGTCCCCTCGTGCACAAACTAATGGAATTTAACCCGTCAATCTGCAACGCGTTCCATACCCACGGGCAAACTGCCGTGCAGGGTGCGCGCAAGACTTTGAAAAAAGACACGCACCGAGACGCCTTCTTGTGCAGGAAACGACTGTTTACAGTTCTTGCCTGGTTGGAAAAGTGATGCCTGCAAGCTGAT
>JBBSRS010000496.1:0-2488 GCA_038242795.1 Burkholderiales bacterium | reverse complement strand
CTGAGCTTCCAGTGCTTGTACTGTAAGGGGTCGGTCTGGTAGTCGACACGAGAGGCGATGGTCATGGGTTCAGGTCTCCAGCTTGATGCAAAAAACTGCATTAATTGAAATTCAATACAAGCATAATAATGCAACCATCCAAAACCAATCAAGCATTTTTATGCCTATTCTTGTAAGCCCTTAAACCTGCAACTGCAACGCCTCCCGAACGGTCTTGCGCAAGAGCTGAAAAGATGACTCCAGGCTTTGTGCGCTGGTATCGACCGTGTGTTGTGCTTTTGAATAAAAAGCCGCCCGGCCCGAAAGAATGCCCTTGAGGTCTTGCATCGCCTGCTTGCTGGCCGCCATGGGCCGCAAGTCGCCTTGCGCCACCACACGCCGCATGTGGTCTTCCGGATCGGCCTGCAGCCACACTGTGGTGCAGTGCGAGAGCAACTGATTGAACGTGGCCGAGTCCGACACCAGGCCGCCGGGCGTGGCAATGACCGCTTCCGGGTAGATCTGGATGGTTTCTTCCAGTGCCCGGCGCTCATAGCGCCGATAGGCGTTCATGCCGTAAAGCGCCTGAATTTCCGCGACGCTGCAGCCGGCAAATTTTTCAATCTCCCGGCTCAGTTCGACAAACGGAAATCCCAGGTCTTCCGCCAGCATCGCGCCCAGCGTTGACTTGCCAGCGCCCCGCAGGCCAATCAGCGCCACCTGCGAACTGATGGCTGTATTGCTTTTTCCGGTGCCCAGCAACTCGCCCACGGCAATGCGGACCCGCCGCAGCGCGGTGTCGTCGCGGCCTTCGAGCAACTCTCGAATCAACAGCCACTCAGGCGACAAGGTCGTGACATCGCCAATCAGTTCCGCCAGGGAGCAGTGCAGCGCGCGCGAGACCTGCAACAAGACCAGGATGGAGGCATTGCCTTCGCCGTATTCCAGATTGGCCAAGTGGCGCTCTGAGACATCGGCGGCGATTGACACGGCTTTTCGGGTCATCCCCCGCCGCGCCCGCAGTGCCTTGACCCGCTCGCCCAGCGCCACCAGAAAAGGATTTTTTTCGTCAACTTCAGCCGTTTGCGGCACGGAAAGAGGCGCTTCAGCGAAAGCGTTCGTAGTTTCAGACAAAACAGGTGTTAACCCTGATTCATGCAATATATTGCTTGACATGATGTTTTTCAAGAATTATGGTTCATACAAGCACAATAATTCATATTTGTTGAATTGACAAGTTCAACACACTATAAGGAGAACAAAGATGTCGTCCGCAGAATTTCGCGAACAAATTGCCCGACTGACAGCCCAGCTGGCCGGCCGGCCACTGGATGCCGGTCTGGATGCCTGGCTCAATGCCGAACATGGCGTGGAAAGCCTCAGCTACCGCGCGTTGAAAAAAACCTGCATGGCAGGCGCTGCCGAAGGCTGGCTGTGCAACCGGGAGGGCGGTGGCATCCGTTATGGCCGAATTTTCAAGCCCGCCGACGATCTGCACGGCTTTTCGGTCGATGTGGTGGACATGACCGACATCGCCGGTCCGCACCATGCGCATCCAAACGGCGAGATTGACCTGATCATGCCGCTGGATGACGGCGCGCAATTTGACGGCCGCCCCGCCGGCTGGCTGGTGTGCCCGCCCGGCAGCGCGCACCAGCCCACCGTGACCCACGGTCGCGCGCTCGTGCTTTACCTCTTGCCACAAGGCAGCATCGAATTCACCCGCCACTAATTTTTCAGAAAAATTATCTCCATGACAGAACTGCTTTCAAATTACCTCGGCGGCCGCTGGCAAGCGGGCACCGGCGCGGGCACGGCGCTGATGGACCCGGTGCTGGGCACAGAACTGGTGCGCGTCGATGCCACCAGGCTGGACTTGGCCGCCGGCTTTGCCTACGCCCGCGAAGAAGGCGGTGAAGCCTTGCGCGCTCTGACATACCGCGAACGCGCCGCGCTGCTGGCCGCTGCCGTCAAGGTGCTGCAAGCCCACCGCAACGCTTATTACGACATCGCCACCGCCAACAGCGGCACCGTCAAAAACGATTCCGCCGTGGACATTGACGGCGGCATTTTCACCCTCGGCACTTACGCCAAATTGGGCGAATCGCTCGGTGATCGCCGCTTCATGCTCGACGGCGAGATGGCGCGGCTGGGCAAAGACCCGCTGTTCCAGTCCCAGCATGTGCTGACACCCACACGCGGCGTGGCGCTGTTCATCAACGCCTTCAACTTCCCGGCCTGGGGCTTGTGGGAAAAGGCCGCACCCGCCCTGCTCTCGGGCGTGCCCGTCATCATCAAACCCGCAACGGCCACGGCCTGGCTGACGCAACGCATGGTCAAGGATGTGGTCGATGCGGGCATCTTTCCGGCGGGCGCGCTGTCGGTGATTTGCGGCAGCTCGACGGGCCTGATGGACCAGTTGCAGCCGTTTGACGTGGTGTCGTTCACCGGCTCGGCGCAAACGGCGGCGGTCATTCGGTCGCACCCGGCGGTGGTGCAGCGCTCGGTG
>JBBSRS010000495.1:0-2502 GCA_038242795.1 Burkholderiales bacterium | reverse complement strand
GTTTGAAAACGCAAATCAGCACTTTTCGTCGAACCAAAAGTCGCCTGGTGTGGGGTTCCTGAAATAAGGTTCATCCAAAGGGAGTTCAGTCGACATCTAAATGGAGAAATGTGCGAAGTGCCGATGGCAACTGCACAGGCCGCTTTGATCAGCCGACTTCTTCTGGCCCTGTAGCAGTGCCTGTGACATATCTTCGTCGCGCAGCAATGAATGACCGGTTGGTTTGGGACACAAGTTCTGGAGACCGAAGCAATAACCTGTTCAACCAGTGTTCGCACCAGGAATTGTCGAGTCAGGTCATCCCATGTCGCCAACAACCTTTGAATCTTGATCAACGACACACAGGCCAGTTGAACAACCCCTTGGCCAGCATGATCAGGTCAGTGAATACGTCGCGATTGCGCCCAGACAAACCACTGCACTATCGACGCTTTGACGGGCCCAACACTGGCACGGGCACGGTTGGGCAAGGAAAGCGAATGGCGTCCAAGCCCTTCCAGCAAAGTCACTGCGCCTTGCGGAAGGTTTGAAAAACAAGAGTACACAATGCTGGCGTCATCGCTTATGGAGAAGTCTGCCAGCCACGTCGCCGGGGATCAGGCAAGCCCACAACACGTATTCCTCGATTCCCCAATGGAAAGTAGTGAGTGTCAGCGCCCCACGCACTGGTGAAGCTGGTAAGCAGGCAAATCAGGTTTGCCCCATAAATAGGCAAGCGTTTGATGACGCGTGTGTTTGCGCTGGTGACGTTGTATTGAATGATGACGAGCGGGAAGTTGAAAAAGCCAACCGGGTTGACGAATTGCAGCCCGTAGTTGCCTTGAATGCACTGCTGGTCAATGCCAATCCGATGGACGGCGGTGTTGCGCAGACCCGAATTTTTCGCATGAGGCGCAAAACTGTGCGTGAGCAGACGCGTCAGGGATGTTTTCCCTGGCCAAACCCTCAACGCCATCACATCCACTTTAAGCAGGGGTTGAGGCGCTTTTACAGCGTCGTCGTCAGCTGTTTGTAGAAACGCCTGGGGGTTTCTGCAGGTCGGACCCCAACATCCCTATTTCGGAGAATCTGTCATACCCATGCAGCCTGGGAAAGTTTCATTTTGACAGGGACATGGTCTTTACCGATGTCGGCGGTGTCCACAGGCAATAAGCCCAGCCTTGACTTGGCTTGGCTTGGATGGAAATGAGATCCATGAACGCAACTCCGGGCTTCAGACAGTTCCCTTCTGAAGCCCGGACCCTTAGGGATCACAAATTGCGATGGCGATGGCGAATTGGGCCTGAACCACACAATTTTTTTTGGTTAAAACAGGCTTGCGCGCAGTCTGTATGGTCGTTAGCAGCTATTAATTAAATAGCAAGATGCCAAACTTAATGCCAGTTCTTTTGCTACCCAAAAGCGTTGCGCGCCAACAATGCAAGGGGATTCAAATCTTCAGCAAACATACCGGGACCAGAAATAGGTACTCACGGTGGGGTTGTAGCCTGGGTTGGCGAAGGTGGCTTGATAAAGCTGACCATTTGAATAGGTCACGACGCTTCCGGCAGCATATTGCCTGCCTCGTGTCCAGGTCGAGCTACTGCATACCGGTGCAGGTGGGGGCGTGATCGCGCAGATATATTGCGACCAGAAATAGGTGCTGACCGTGGGGTGATACCCAGGATTCGCAAACTTGGCAATGTACTGTTTGCCATTGGAATACGTCACCACGCTGCCGGGAGCATATTGCCTGCCTTGTGTCCAGGTTGTGCTGCTGCAGGTCGAGGGAGGTGGGGGCGTGACAGCGCAACTGAAGTGCGACCAGTAGTAGGTGCTGATTGTGGGGTCGTACCCGGGATTGGCAAACTTGGCAATGTAGTGGGTTCCATTTGAATGGCGCACAACGCTGCCGACGGGGTATTGTTTTTTCTGAACCCAGGGCGAATTGCTGCACGTGGGGTCTGGCGTCGGTGGTGGCACAACAGAGCCACCGGCTGTTTTGAAAATATTGAAAAACTGGTAATCGGACTGCGCAACGCCACTGTATTTGGTCAAATTATTTGAAGCGTTGGAGGCTTGCGCCCGGTCGCGTTGAAATGACCAATAAGAAAGCAGGCCGATGCCATTTGCCTTGACGAAGTCAGCAATCGTTTTTGCATCAACCAGAGAAAAAGTCGAGCCGTCATCGTTTTTTCCGATCATCGGCGTCATTCCCATCATGGCGTGCAATTGCTCCTGGGTCTTGTTGGGGTAAAGGGTTGCCATCTGGCTGACGGCAGCGCGGAAGGTCATGATGGAGGCCTGCGCCACTGTGGAAGGGACCACCATGGTTCTGAGGTTTTCAAGCCCGAAACTCATTGTCATCACGTTGACCATGTCAATTCGCACGCCTGCGTCGATTGCCGCCTTCAACATGTTCATCGAATTGATATCCAGACCCCGCAGCCACCCAGGGAGGGTGAGCCTCGTATAAAAATCAGGGTATTTGGCCTGAAGACGGACCAGGACACGGGCCCTGCG
>JBBSRS010000494.1:0-2504 GCA_038242795.1 Burkholderiales bacterium | reverse complement strand
TCTGGAGTTAATGTTTGTAGATTACGTACGACCATGGGTGACTTGTTCAGGTGCACCGACTTGATCGGCAGGCGCAGCACGCCTTCGGGCAGGTCGGCCGATTTGCTGAACAGCCGCAGGCGCAGCGTGGCCACGTCCAGCAGCGGCAACTCGCTCGGGTCATGGGCCAAGTCCCAAGCCAGGATTTCATTTTTATTGTTTGGGTGGGTGGCCAGCGGAAACATGATCGCCAGACAACCACGTTCAGGCGAAAACATGCCCGACACATGCAAAAAAGGCCTGGACAACTGCGCCGTCGCTGGCAGACCCAGTTCAGAAAGCACCCTGGCCTTCTTGTGCAATCCCAAACAAAACTCGAACAATTTGGGCTGTCCCGAGCGAATCAACCGGGCCAGGGCAATCGTGGCGCGAACATCCGACAGCGCATCGTGCGCCGCCTCATGCACCAAGCCATTGGCGCGCGCCAGGTCTCCCAGTTTGAAGCTGGGCTTGCCATCTTCCTTGAGCGGCCACTCAATGCCTTCGGACCGCAGCGCATAGGCCATGCGCACCACATCGAGCAGGTCCCAGCGGCCACAGTCGTTTTGCCATTCACGGCCATACGGGTCGATCAGGTTGCGCCAGAACAGGTGCCGCGTCACCTCATCGTCAAACCGGATGGTGTTGTAACCCACGCCAACCGTGCCGGGCAGCGCCAGCACCTGTTCGATCCGGGCGGCAAACGCATGCTCGGGCACGCCTTGCGCCAGGCATTGCTGCGGCGTGATGCCGGTCAGCACGCACGACGCCGGGTCCGGCAGGTAATCGTTGGCCGGCTGGCAGTAAATCATCAGCGGCTCGCCGATTTCGTTGAGTTCGGCGTCGGTGCGAATGCCGGCAAACTGTGCCGGCCGATCGCGCCGGGAATTCAGGCCGAAGGTTTCGTAGTCGTGCCAGAGAAAGGTGTGTGAATCCATGGGCTGGGTTTATCCAAGATTTTAATGAAACTGGCCTTTTGCGCAGGTAGCATGGGCGCTGGTAGCTATTTTTTTAATAGCGCCCATGAAAAAGGCCGATAGCAAGATGCTACCGGCCTTTTTAAGCCTGCCAGCCGGTTCAGGGCTAGGATCAGACGGTCAACTCGCCTCGGCGGCTTCAGACTCCGGCTTGGCGCGGCCTTCGCGTTTGGCGAGCGGCTGGATGTCGAGTTCGACTTCACCGGTTTCCACGCCCTTTTCGTCGGTCGTGACCTTCATGTCCACGGTCAGGCGACCGCCTTCGGTCAAACGGCCAAACAGCAACTCGTCGGCCAGCGCACGGCGAATGGTGTCCTGGATCAGCCGCTGCATCGGACGCGCGCCCATGAGCGGATCGAACCCCTTCTTGCCCAGGTACTTGCGCAGCGTGTCGGTGAAGGTCACCTCGACCTTCTTCTCGGCCAGCTGGGTTTCCAGTTGCAGCAGGAACTTGTCGACCACACGCAGGATGACCACTTCGTCGAGCGCCTTGAAGCTCACCACCGCGTCGAGGCGGTTGCGGAACTCGGGCGTGAACAGCCGCTTGATGTCGGCCATCTCGTCGCCGGCTTCGCGCGGATTCGTGAAGCCGATGGTCGCCTTGTTCATCGTCTCGGCGCCCGCATTGGTCGTCATGACGATGATCACATTGCGGAAATCAGCCTTGCGTCCGTTGTTATCCGTCAGCGTGCCATGGTCCATGACCTGCAGCAGCACGTTGAAGATGTCCGGATGCGCCTTTTCGATTTCATCCAGCAGCAGCACGCAATGCGGCTTCTTGGTCACGGCTTCGGTCAACAGCCCGCCCTGGTCAAAACCGACATAGCCCGGGGGCGCGCCGATGAGCCGGCTCACGGCATGGCGTTCCATGTACTCGGACATGTCAAAGCGGATCAGCTCGATGCCCATGATGTAGGCGAGTTGCTTGGCCGCTTCGGTCTTGCCGACGCCGGTGGGGCCGGAGAACAGGAAGGAGCCGATCGGCTTGTCGTCCTTGCCCAGCCCCGAGCGCGCCATCTTGACCGCCGAGGCCAGCACATCGAGTGCCTTGTCCTGGCCAAACACCACGCTTTTCAAGTCGCGTTCCAGGGTTTTCAGTTTGCCGCGGTCATCATTCGAGACATTGGCGGGCGGAATGCGGGCGATCTTGGCGACAATTTCCTCCACCTCGGTCTTGGTGATGGTTTTCTTGCGCTTGTTGGCCGGCAGGATGCGCTGGGCGGCACCCGCTTCGTCAATCACGTCAATCGCCTTGTCAGGCAAATGGCGGTCATTGATGTACTTGGCGCTGAGTTCAGCCGCCGCCTGCAAGGCGGCCACGGCATATTTCACGCCATGGTGCTCTTCAAAGCGCGACTTCAGGCCCTTCAGGATGTCGACGGTTTCCTGCACGGTCGGCTCAACCACATCCACCTTTTGAAAGCGCCGCGACAGGGCTGCGTCTTTCTCGAAGATGCCGCGGTATTCGGTAAACGTTGTAGCGCCAATGCACTTGAGCTGGCCCGAGCT
>JBBSRS010000493.1:0-2505 GCA_038242795.1 Burkholderiales bacterium | reverse complement strand
CCCTGTCACGCCGGCCTCCCCCCTGTAACCTCGTTTCTCCCCTGTAACCTCGTCTCTCCCCTGTCACCCCGGCCTCCCCTCTGTCATCCCGGGCTCGACCCGGGATCCATGTCTTTTCCCCAGCAGGGGCATGGATTGCGGATCAAGTCCGCAATGACAAAGGAAAAAATGCAGCGCTTTAAAGAGATGCTACGCAGTCACGCATACCTGCCCGTCAGCCGGGCATTGGGCGTCATCGTCCTCAAGCCTTGATTTCCCGCGCCGTGATCTGGTACTTGAAATCATCCGGCGCATACGAGTCAAAACGTCCGGCGGCGTTTTCAGCCACCGGATACATGAAGAACCCCAGCGTGCTGCCCTTGGCATTCGGCAATACCACGTCATGCGCGGTGTTGTAGGCCATCCAGTTGCCTTCCCAGCCGCCGAACAGTGCCTTGTTGACCGGCGCGACCACCGGACTGGTGGTGTTCTTGATCCAGTCGGCGGTTTCCAGGCGCATGACCTTGGCGACGTCGGCCGGGTCCATCGCCACCCAGCCGTAGTCCTTCAGGTAGGCTTCGCTGCGGCAGTGCTGCGCGCCCTTGAGGCTGGCCGGGTTGCCCGACAGCTCCTTGTAGCCAAAAGCTGACGGCACCAGCCGGATGCCATACACGTCGCGCGCCGGAATGCCGACGGCGCGGCACAGGCCGACAAAGATCGCATTCAGGTCGGCACACTTGCCGCCCAGGTTGCCGGTTTCCAGCATGGTCTGGATATCGCCTTCGCCGCAGCCACGCACCTTGGGTTCGCGGTGGGTGTTGGTGACCACCCAGTCGTAGATTTGCTGGACTTTTTGCAGGTCGGTCTCGGCGCCCTTCGTCGCTTCCAGCGCGGTGGTGCGGACAATGCCGTCAAGCGGGATCAGGTCGGTGGCGCGGGTGAAATAACGCAGCGTGTCGGCATTTTCGGCGTGTTCTGTCTTTTGCGACCAGTCGGTGGCCCGGTTTTGCGTCTGCACGCGGCTGGTGAGTTCGACAAACGGCTTGGCCTCGTCAGCAGCAAATTCGACGTAGAGCATCTTGGCGCCGTCCTGGCCTTCTTCCGTGAACTTGCCCACGCCGTTGCTGGAAAAACTGCTGTCGAGCGAGCGTTGGTAGTCGCTGTTGACCGAGGGAATCGGCAGCCAGACGCGGGTGGCGCCATTCAACTGCGCAATGTCCACACGCGTCGTGACCTCAAAGGTACGCCAGGCGCCGCTTTGCGGGGCAAACAGGGTGCGGTTTGCAGGGGCTTGGGCGAAGCTGAAGCCTGGCAAAGAAACGGCCAGCGCAGTGGCGGCCGAATTTTTCAGAAAACTGCGGCGTAAGGTGGTCATCGATGAACTCCTGAAAAGGATGGTGAAAGGGTCACAACACCGGCGCAGGTGAAGAGGCGCCGGGAAGTGGTGCCGGGCTGCACGCCCCTTGCAGGGCAGCGCGCCAGCCACCGGCAAGTCCTGGATTATCACTGGAGTGTGCTGGGCAGTGGCGGCTGAGTGGCTTGTCGTGCGGAGGTAATCGATACAAAACGTTTGCCACGGATGGCCTGCCAAAGCGATTTCAGACCCTCCATGGTCAGAACAGCGCCAGGGCATCAACCCAGCATTTGCCAGTCAGCCCACAGCCCAGAAACGACGTGTCATGACGGAAAACCAGAATCAATTGCAAAGTTAAAGCAGGCTGGCGATCAGCTTGCCGGCGGCCGGTCCAGCCCAGTCCAGCTCGCCCCGCACCCGGTGCTTTGGCTGGCCCTGGCGGTCAAGGGTCAGCGTCGTCGGAAAAATCCTGACACCCCATTGCCGGGCGGCCTGGCCATCGACATCGAGCAATACCGGCAGCGTGATGCCGGCCTGCTGCGCAAACTGCAAGGCGCTGGCCGGTTTTTCCTTGAAGTTGATGGCCAGCACCAGCAGCTTGTCGCCGCCATGCACGGCCACTGCCTGCTGGAGCGAAGGCATCTCGGCGCGGCACGGTTCGCACCAGCTGGCCCAGAAATTGAGCAGCACCGCCCGTCCGCTGAAATCGTCAGGTCGCCAGACCTTGCCGGTAGTGTCGACCAGTTGGAAAGCCTCTACCGGACCGCCCCACGGACTGACATCGTAAGCATCGACGGCAACAGCCTGCGGCAGCGCAGCCGCGCCGAGCGTGGCAAGCGAAGCCTGCAAAAAGGAACGGCGTGAGCTTGGGACGGAAAATGAAACGGGCATGGGTGACAAGCGTAACGGAGAATTTTCAGCCGCCCAAGTGGTAGAACATAAGCCGCTGAAGCAAAGCAACCTTCGTTATTCCATCACGCTGCACGAAAGATTTAAGTCGATCCAAAATACGTAACTGCTATTCGCTATTTAATTAATAGCTGCTTGTGCATACCAGCGTTGCGCCATAGGCTTTTTTGATTCAAAATTTCGTAACTGATCAGCTTCCTTTAAGCTCTCCGTAATCTCTTTTGTCATTGCGGACTTGATCCGCATTCCAGCACCCTGTTTGG
>JBBSRS010000492.1:0-2509 GCA_038242795.1 Burkholderiales bacterium | reverse complement strand
CAGCACGCTGGGCGATGGCAACTATGCCGCCCGCGTGCAGAATCTTCGCGAGCACGGCGACGAACGCACCGAACCTGTCGCAGCACCCGCGCCTGCGCCTGCCGCGCCGCCCGTCTTCAAGGAGGCCACGCCCGATGCAGCGCTGCAACTGCTGAGTCTGCTGCAGCGCGAGGCACGCCTGATCGACTTTGTCCAGGAAGACCTGAGCGGTTACACCGACGCCGAGATCGGCGGGCCGGCGCGGCTGGTGCATGAAGGCTGTGCCAAGGTGTTGCGCGAGCATTTCACGCTGGCGCCGGTGCAGCCCGAGGCCGAAGGCAGCCGCATCACGCTGAATGACGACTTTGACGCCCGGGCCATCCGCCTGACCGGCAATGTGGTCGGCCAGGCGCCGTTTCATGGCGCGCTGAGCCACCGGGGCTGGCGTGCCACCGACATCCGGCTGCCGCGTCTGGCCGCCGGCCATGACGCCAGCGTGCTGGCCCAGGCCGAGGTGGAGCTGTGAGCACCGCCACGACCGCTAAAACTGACAAGACCGCCAAGGCTGAAAGCGCCGTGGGCGAGCCGCAATTTTCCATCGGCATCGACCTGGGCACCACGCATTGCGCGCTGGCTTGGGTGGACATTGGTGCCAGCGATGGCGAAAAAACGGTTTACGGCGTGCTCGACATTCCGCAGCTGACCGCGCCCGGCAGCGTCGGCAACCTGCCGCTGCTGCCGTCGTTTTTGTACCTTCCGCATGAAAGCGAACTGGCCGCCAATGAACTGGCGCTGCCGTGGACCGGCGAGCAGGACTTTGCTGTCGGCGAAATGGCGCGGACACGGGGCGCGCAGACGCCGATCCGCCTGGTGTCCAGCGCCAAGAGCTGGCTTTGCCACCCCGGCGTGGACCGGCGCGCGGCGATTCTGCCAAACGATGCACCGCCCGAAGTCGCGCGCGTTTCGCCGCTCGAAGCCTCGACCCGCTACCTGACCCACCTGCGCCGCGCCTGGGATCAGGCCCACCCCGAAGCGCCGTTCGACCAGCAGGACGTGACCATCACGATTCCGGCGTCGTTCGACCCGGCCGCGCGCGAACTGACGGCCGAGGCCGCCCGCGCCGCCGGCTATGTGTCGATGACGCTGCTGGAGGAGCCGCAGGCAGCGCTCTACCACTGGATACAGGGCAGTGCCGGCCAGTGGCGCAAGGACGTCAAGCCGGGCGAAGTCATTCTGGTGATCGACGTTGGCGGCGGCACCAGCGACTTTTCATTGATTGCCGTGCTGGAACGTGAAGGCAACCTGGAACTGCACCGCGTCGCCGTGGGCGACCATATCCTGCTGGGTGGCGACAACATGGACCTGATGCTGGCGCATGTCGTGGCCCGCAAGCTGGCCGCCGAGGGCAAGCCGCTGGACCCGTGGCAGATGCGCGCGCTGACCTATGCCTGCCGCAGCGCCAAGGAAAGCCTGCTGGGCGATGCCACGCTCGACGTCCAGTCCATCGTCGTTCCCAGCCGGGGCGCCAAACTGATTGGTGGCTCGGTGCGCACCGAACTGACTCAGGCCGAGGTGCGGGCCTCGCTGCTCGAAGGCTTCTTCCCAACCGTGGACGCCGCAGCCCGGCCGGTAAACCGCGCGCGTGGCGGCCTGACCCAACTGGGCCTGCCGTACGCGCAGGACGCCGGCGTGACGCGCCACCTGGCCGCGCTGCTGGGCCGCCAGGCCGGCGCCACGGCTGAACTTGAAGGCTTTGACGGCCAGGCCAATGACAGCGCCAGCTTTTTGCACCCGACGGCGGTGCTGTTCAACGGCGGCGTTTTCAAGTCCGACATCCTGGTCGAGCGCACGCTGGACACGCTGAACGGCTGGCTGGCCGCCGAGCAGGCCGCCCCGGCGCGCACGTTGACCGGCGCCGACATGGACCTGGCGGTGGCGCGCGGCGCGGCCTATTACGGCTACGTGCGGCGCGGACAGGGCGTCCGGATTCGCGGCGGCACGGCGCGCGCCTAGTACGTCGCGGTCGAGTCGGCGATGCCGGCCATTCCGGGCTTCGAGCCGCCCATCCAGGCGCTGTGCATTGCGCCTTTCGGCATGGAAGAAGGCATCGAGGTCGAACTGCAGACACAGGAATTCGGCCTGGTCGTCGGCGAGCCGATGCACCTGCGCTTTTTCGGCTCGTCGGTGCGCCGCCAGGACCCGCTGGGCGTGCTGCTCGACGTCTGGCAACCCGACGAATTGCAGGAACTCGGCGAGATCCAGGCGACGCTGCCCGCCGAAGGCCGGCAGGCCGGCGAGATCGTGCAGGTCCGCTTGCGCGCTGCGGCCACCGACACCGGCACGCTGGAGTTGACGGCGGTGGCCACGCAGGGTGGCGAGCACTGGAAGGTGGAGTTTGATGTGCGGGGTGGCGGCGATTGAGGGGTGGGTAGTCGGCATGGCGCGTGATGCATGCCTGCGAGTCTGCATGACGCCTTCCCCTGCAACTACTAAGTTCCCTCGAAGCTTTCGGTAATCTCTTTTGTCATTG
>JBBSRS010000491.1:0-2511 GCA_038242795.1 Burkholderiales bacterium | reverse complement strand
GGCATTTGCGCTCGCCCACATACGGGGCCAGCTCGGGCTGCGCCTGCATCAGCGGCCAGAGCTTGCCGCTGTCGGCGTAGTCCACCAGCGCGCCAGTGGGCGTGCGCAAGGCGCGGCCCGTGGCCGGGTCCAGCCGGAAACGGATCACGTGGCGGCTGCCGGGGTTGCTGGCGCAGTCGCCGCGTTGGGCTGAATGCGAGCCGGCGACGTAAAAATAACGGCCGTCGGTGGCGGCGGATTCGGCGTCCAGCTCGTCGGTGGTGTCGCGCAGCACCACCGGCTCGGCGTCAATGCGCAAGGCTTGGCGGTCGAGGGTGGCGTAACGCGCTTCGGCCCCTTCGTCAAACGCCAGCAGGCAGACGCGTTGCTGCGCGGCGTTCAGGTTGCAGGCGATGCCGCTGACGGACTGGCGGGTTTTTTGCAGCTTTTTCTTTTTCAGCTCAAACTGAAAACCCGCGCCGCTGTCCCACGGGCCGCTGTCCGGCTGGACGCGGGGCGGCGCTGGCTGCGCGGCCAGATGGGCGACCAGGCCCAGGCTCAGGCACGTTGTGAGAAGCAGTTGAAGCCATCGGGCTTTTGATCGTGTCATGGGCATCGCGGAACTGTAGCGAAGTGCAGGGGGGCGCGCCGCCGCTTCGTGGCGGGTTGGCGGCGCGATGGTGCGCCAGGGTGTGGCTGCCCGCGCAGACAGCAAAGCCCCTGTGGCCGTCCCTTGATTTCACCTGCCGGTAAGGTGGCTCGACTTTTGTCTCTGTTCGAAAAAGGAAATCACCGTGACACCTTCCACCCTTCCCGCCTTCGGCCTGGGCACGTTTCGCCTGAAAGACCAGGTCGTCATCGACTCCGTCAGCACCGCGCTTGAACTGGGTTACCGCGCCATCGACACCGCGCAGATTTACCGCAACGAGGCCGAAGTGGGCCAGGCGATTGCCGACAGCGGTGTGCCGCGCAGCGACCTGTTCATCACGACCAAGGTGTGGACCGACAACTTTGCGCAAAAGCTCTTGATTCCGAGCCTCAAGGAGAGCCTGGCCAAACTGCGCATGGAGCAGGTCGACCTGACGCTGATGCACTGGCCGGCCCCCGCCCAGCCGGTGCCGCTGGAAGAAACCCTGGACGCGCTGATCGAGGCCAAGGCCCAGGGCCTGAGCCGGCTGATTGGCGTGTCCAACTTCAACATCGACTACCTGCAGCGCGCCATCCAGCAGGTGGGCGCCGACCACATCGCCACCAACCAGATCGAGCTGAGCCCGTATTTGCAAAACCGCAAGGTCGTGGACTTTGCGCGCAGCCAGGGCATTCACATCACTTCGTACATGACGCTGGCCTATGGCAAGGTGCTGCAGGACCCGGTGCTGGCGAAAATTGCCAAGCAGCACGGCGCCACCACCGCGCAGGTGGCACTGGCCTGGGCCATGCAGCTCGGGTTTTCGGTGATTCCCTCGTCCACAAAACGCGCCAACCTGGAAAGCAACCTGCAGGCGCAGCAGCTACAACTCACCGAAGACGACATGGCGCAGATCGCGGCGCTGGACCGGGGCGGCCGCGAGGTGGACCCCAAAGCGCTGGCGCCCCTCTGGGACTGACGCAGCGAATTTCGGATCGCGCCGTGTTCAGGGACCGGCCAGCGACAGCGTCAGGCCGATGACCGCGACGACGGCCACCACGGCGGTCACGCTGGCCAACATCAATAACCGCAACCGGTTGACCTCGGCGCGCCGGATCAGCTGGGTGTTTTGCTCAGCCAGCGACTTGATGAGTTCCGAGGAGGCGAGCATCTGCTCGTGCAGGTCCTGGGTGGCGTTTTCCAGTGTCAGCAAACGCGCCTGTAGCGCGGCAATGGCCTGGCCTTCCGGTGTCAGCCGCACGGCGGTGCCCGTGGTTTCAGGCGAAGGGGGCGGTTTATTGCCAACGCTCTGCCAGAGTTTTTTGGCACCGTCGGCCACCTGGGGCGCGTTCTTGATCACGTCCGCCCAGGGAACCCATTTCAACACCGTCAGCCAGCCAATCGCCATAAGCCCTTTTTTGCATTGCGGCGCGGGTGATTTCCCTCCGCGCCTGCCCCAAGGGGCTTGACCAGTTTACTTGCACAATCAGGGCGCATCGGACGCTTGGGCCGCCTGTGCCAGCGAATGGTTTCGAGACTTTCAGGGGCTGGCGACTGCAGGCGTTTACGCTAACACTCTCGTGCCCAGCCACAGCGCCAGGAAGCCCAGGATGGCGGCCCCGCTGACGCCCACGTTGACATCGGCCACGCCGTAAAAGCTCCAGCGAAAGCCGCTGATCAGGTAGACCACCGGGTTGAACAGCGCGACCTTTTGCCACAGCGGCGGCAGCATGTTGATCGAGTAAAACGCGCCGCCCAGAAAGGTCAGCGGCGTCACCACCATCAGCGGCACGATTTGCAGCTTCTGGAAGTTGTCCGCCCACAGCCCGATGATGAAACCGAACAGGCTGAAGGTCACGGCGGTCAGCAGCAAAAAGCACAGCATCCAGAACGGGTGCGCGATG
>JBBSRS010000490.1:0-2517 GCA_038242795.1 Burkholderiales bacterium | reverse complement strand
GACGATGGGCGGTGTCGATACCCGCGACCTGTCGTCGCAAACCCTGGAATCAAAGCAGCCGGGGCTGTATTTCATCGGCGAAGTGGTCGACGTAACGGGCTGGCTGGGTGGCTACAACTTTCAGTGGGCCTGGGCCAGTGGCTTTGCCTGCGCGCAGGCGCTTGCGGCACGGGTGGCTGAGCGGGCGCTATGATCGTTGATGATTCGGGCTTTCGGAGACTGCTATAATCGCAGGCTTTGCTAGCAAACCCGCACCTGGCCTGATCCTGATCAGATCAACGTAAAGTGCATCTTTTGAATCGATTCATCAATGACCACCATCCGCGTAAAAGACAACGAACCCTTTGACGTCGCACTGCGCCGCTTCAAGCGCACCATCGAAAAACTCGGCCTGCTGACCGAACTGCGCGCCAAGGAGTTCTACGAAAAGCCAACCGCCGAGCGCAAGCGCAAGAAGGCCGCCGCCGTCAAGCGCAACTACAAGCGCATTCGCGCCATGCAGTTGCCCAAGAAGCTGTACTGATCCAGTACTTGCCTCACGGCAGCCCAAGCCCGCAAGAGGACGCTCTGCGGGCTTTTTTGTTTTTCACCCCCCTCAATTCTTTACCCGCACCCTTCAGGAGCCCGCCATGACCCTCAAAGAACAAATCACCGAAGACATGAAGACCGCCATGCGCGCCAAGGACAGCGAGCGTCTGGGCACCATCCGGCTGCTGCTGTCAGCGATCAAGCAAAAGGAAGTGGACGAGCGCGTCGTGGTCGATGACGTCATGGCCGTCGCCATCGTCGACAAGCTGATCAAGCAGCGCAAGGACTCGATCGAGGCGTTTGAAAAAGCTGCGCGCCAGGATTTGGCCGACAAGGAAAAATCGGAAATGCTGGTGTTGCAAGCCTATTTGCCCGCCCGAATGAGCGCTGACGAGGTCACAGCCGAAGTCAAAAGCATCGTCGCCACACTGGCCACCGAACTGGGCCGCGCCGTCGGACCCGGCGACATGGGCAAGGTCATGGGCGCGGTGAAAACCCAACTCGCCGGCAAGGCCGACATGGGCCAGGTGTCAGCAGCGGTGAAGGCTGCGCTGGCCGGCTGACCAGACCACTCGCATCAACGACGCTATCTTCTTACCCATCCCCACCAGCAGGGGCCGCAGGACCGGCTTTGCCGGACTGCAGGCGCAGCGGCCCCCTCGGGGGGCAGCGAACTACACGAAGTGGGGAGCGTGGGGGCTTATCAGCTCCCCGCCACCTTCATCCGGTTGACCAGGATCGAACCAACGCTCTTGGCGCCGTAGTTGTACAGATCGGCGCCCACGGCCTGGATGCCCATCAGCATGTCCTTCAGGTTGCCGGCAATCGTGATTTCCTCCACCGGAAAAGCAATCTCGCCGTTCTCGACCCAGAACCCTGAAGCGCCGCGCGAATAGTCGCCGGTCACGTAGTTGACGCCCTGCCCCATCAGTTCGGTGACGAACAGGCCGGTGCCGAGTTTGCGCAGCATGGCGTCGAGATCGTCGCCCGCCTTGGTCTTGCGGCTGCTGAGCGTCAGGTTGTGCGAGCCGCCAGCATTGCCGGTGGTGCGCATGCCCAGCTTGCGGGCCGAGTAGGTGCTCAGGAAATACCCTTCGACCCGTCCGCCGTCCACCACCTGACGCGCGCTGGTCATGACGCCTTCGTCATCAAACGGTGCGCTGCCCTTGCCCTTGGGCTGGTGCGGGTCTTCGTGGATGTCGATGTGCTTCGGGAAAGCCATCTTGCCCAGGCTGTTCGCCAAAAAAGTGCTCTTGCGGTACAGCGCGCCGCCGCTGACAGCCTGCACAAAGCCGCCCAGCAGGCCGGCCGCCAGCGGCGACTCGAACAGCACCGGGCATTCAATCGTCGGGATCTTGCGGCCTTTCAGACGCGCCAGCGCGCGTTCGGCGGCATAGCGGCCCACCGCTTCAGGACTGGCCAGCTGGCTCGCATCGCGCATCGAGCTGTACCAGGCGTCGCGCTGCATCTGCTTGCCCTTGCCGGCAATCGGCGCCACCGAAATGCTGTGGCGCGAACTCGCATAGCCGCCGCGAAAGCCCTTGGTGTGGGCGCTGAAGAAATGGCTTTGCTGCGCCGACACGCCCGCGCCTTCGCTGTTGGTGATCAGGCGCGAGGTGGCAAAAGCAGCGGCTTCGCACTGCAAGGACAGATGGGCGGCTTCCTCGGACGTGATGACCCAGGGGTGGAACAGGTCGAGCGCCGGGTGTTCGCGGGCAATGTCCTGCTCGTCGGGCAGGCCCGAGGTCTCGTCTTCCGCCGTGAAGCGGGCGATGTCGTAGGCGGCGTTGACGGTTTGCTGGATCGCGGCCTTTGAAAAATCGCTGGTCGAGGCATTGCCGCGCTTCTTGCCGACATACACGGTGATGCCCAGCGACTTGTCGCGGTTGCGCTCGACCGATTCCAGCTCACCCTTGCGCACGCTGACCGACAGGCCGCAGCCTTCCGACGCTTCGGCGGCCGCATCGGTGGCGCCGAGTTTTTTGGCAT
>JBBSRS010000489.1:0-2519 GCA_038242795.1 Burkholderiales bacterium | reverse complement strand
TTGAGCGGGCGTCATGCTCGCTGGCTTTGTGGAGTTGGCCTGCCGGCGCGGGTGCCAGCAACTGGCTGACCGGGTAGCTTGACGCGCTCGCCCAGTACAGGTCAAAGTCGGTGGACACCGCATCCACCACCGGGCCAATCGTCATCGCGTCCAGGTCGGCAAACAGCATGCCGTTGCCGACGCCGAAGTATTCGTCGCCCACGTTGCGCCCGCCCAGGATGCTGGCCTGGTTGTCGGCGGTGAAGGACTTGTTGTGCATCCGCCGGTTGAGGCGCGAAAAATCGGTCAGGTAGCCCAGCGGCTTGAACCCGCGTACCTTGAAAGGGTTGAACAGCCGCACCTCGATGTGCGGATGCTGGTCCAGCGTGGCCAGCAGGGCATCCATGCCGCCGGTGTTGTTGTCGTCCAGCAGCAGCCGCACGCGCACGCCGCGCTCGGCCGCGCTGTGCAGGGCTTCCAGCAGCAGCTTGCCCGACACATCGGGGCGCCAGATGTAGTACTGCACATCCAGCGTGCGCTGGGCGACCTCGGCCAGCAGCATGCGTGCGGCAAAGGCATCGCGCGCTTCACTGAGCAGGTAGATGCCCGACAGCCCCGGATGGCGGCTGGCCAGCGGACCAATGCCCTGGCCAAGCGCGGTATCGGCGGTGTCGCGCAGCACACGGCTTTCCATGCGGTCGGTGGGCGGGGCCAGGCTGGTGCAGCCGGCCAGCAGCGCGGCCAGCGCCATGCACAACCACGGCATCAGGCGGCTGGCGGACCGGTCAGGTGCGCGCGCCGGCGTCTCAAAAGCGATTTTCGGCAAAGGAAAAAAGGGGATTTGTGGAAAGCCCGAATCATAGGGGAATGCACCCACGAATGCCTGAAAGGAATGTCACAAGGCGCACGGGCGCCGCCCCCTGATTTTTTACCTGGCGCCTGTTCAGGCCGCCACGGGCAGCACGGTGCGGCGCACCCGGCGCACGTTGAAAGCGCTGGCGATCAGCACCCCCTGCGTGAGCGCCAGCCCGAGCAGCACGCCACGGAACTGCCCATGGTCCATCATCACGCCAAAGATCAGCGGCGCCACCGCCTGGCCAATGTCCAGCCCCGCATAGACCACGCCGTAGACGCGGCCCGTGGCGTTTTCAGGCGTCGAGCGCTTGACCAGCAAATCGCGCGACGGCCCGGCCATGCCGGAGGCAAAACCCATCATGCCGAACAGCACCGGCACCACGCCCGCAGGCAGGCTGCCCAGGGCCAGCACCAAGGCCACGGCCGCCGCCATGCCATAGCCAATGCCGACAATGCGCTCGCAGCGCGTGGCATCGGCCGCCAGAAAGCCGCCCAGCACCATGCCGCCGGCTGCGCAGACCATGTACACCGTCAGGCAAACCGCCACCAATGTCAGCGGCATGCCGTGCAGCTGGCGCGCCGCCTCGGGCGCAAAGGCCTGCACCACGCTGAGCACGATCGCATTCCAGAAGAAAAAGGAAAAGCACATCCAGACGGCGGGAATTTTCAAAAAATCCAGGTTGCCACCGGCCGCCGTGGCACTGGTGGTCGGCACGGCCGGCGGGAGCGCCAGTTTGTCGCGCTGAAGCAGCAAGACCAGCAACACGGCAAACACCAGCACCCCGGCCGCCGCCAGCGCGATGCGCCATGAAAAGGCGAACGTCAGGGACACCACCAGCGCCGGTGCCAGCGCCCAGCCCAGGCTGCCGGTGATGCCGTGCACGCTGTAGGCATGGCCCAGGCGTGAGGCAGTGACCTTGCGGTTCAACAATGTGTAGTCGGCCGGGTGAAACACGCCGTTGCCGATGCCGCCGACCACCGCAAAACAGGCCAGCATGCCGTAGCTGGTGCTGATGGAATAACCCAGCGCCGCAAAACCCAGCAGTGCCAGGCCGCCGAACAAGATCGGACGCGGACCGAAACGGTCCACCACAAACCCCGACAGCGCCTGCACCGCGCACGACACGACGAAGAAAATCGTCATCAAAAAACCAAGCTGCGCGTAGCTGACGTCAAACGCTTCCTTCAGCCAGGGAAACAGCGGCGCCAGCAGCAACTGGCTGAAGTGGCTGGTCATGTGGCCCAAGCCGACCAGGCCGATCACGCCCGCGTCGGTGCGCAGGGAAGAAGCGCCGGGGGGCGGCTGAAGGGTGCTTGAATTGCTCATGGCCTTATCGTAGTATTGGCTTCAAAATTCTGAAATGCGACAAATTGTCATGTTTCATCGAATACCGGACAAACGTAACTTCCTCCATTTCACTTCCCATGCACCGCAACAGCCGCCTACTGCCCGTTCCCATCGGCGACACCGGCCTGTTCACGCCCAGCCCCGCGCAGCCGGTGCGGGTCCGCTCGCGTTCCATGCCGGCGGACGCGCATTTCGAGCCGCATGCCCATGCGTGGGCGCAGCTGGCGTATTGCGCCAGCGGCGTGATGCAGGTCACGGCCGCGCAAACCCGGCCCGGCCACGACCGGGCGGAAGAAATCACCTACATCGTCCCGCCCTCGCGTGCGGTCTGGATTGC
>JBBSRS010000488.1:0-2530 GCA_038242795.1 Burkholderiales bacterium | reverse complement strand
TGGGGCATGGCCGCCGGCCAGTGGATGCTGCGACATCGCCCGCAATGGCTGACACAGCCGTTGGCACGACCGGGCCAGCCGCTGGCCTGGCTGGGGCGCTGGAGCTTGAGCTACTACCTGCTGCACCAGCCGGTGATCATCGGCATTTTGATGCTGGCGGCCATGCTGAAATAGTCAGGACGCCACGGCTAACGTCGGACGTTTGTCGGGTTTTTGTCAGGCTTTCGCAGCAATGGTGGTAATTTGCCCCAAATACATTCGACGGGCTGCAAACCGAGCCATGGAACGATTCGGGGGCTTTCCCCGCCACTGGTGTATCCGGTTGTCCCTGCAGTTTGTGGCGATGGAAGGGTTGAGACAACGCTGGCTTTTGCAGGCGGTAGCGTCCTACAGCACTCCACCAGGTGTCTGGCTAAGGTGGTGGTTGGCGTTTCTGCCAAGAATACCTATTGAAAGCGACCATGACCCCACCGAAGTCCCCGGCCAATGGCCGAAAAGATTCTGCTGAAAGCAGCACCGCCGCCAAGGCGTCTGCGCGCAACACCGACAGCGGCCCTGCCAGCCTGGGTGCCGATGCAGGCGGCGACCCGATGGCTGAAAAAATGGCCCAGACCGAAGCCCTGGTTGCGTCCATGCCGTTCAACCCGAACAAGGCCGCCGAGCATGGATTTGCCAGCTCCATTGCGCCGAAACAGGGCGCCACGGCCGAGCCCGAGTCCCGGCTGCCCACCGGCAGCACCTTGTCCGAAGAGAACAGCAGCGACAAGACCGGCGGCGTTGCGCCAGAAGGCGTGAACGCTGCCATCGAGCCGCTGGACCGGGTGCGCGTGGATGCGTCTGGACAGATGCTGACCACCAACATGGGCATGCGTATTTCGGACAACCAGAATTCGCTCAAGCTTGGCCTGCGTGGACCGGCGTTGCTTGAAGACTTCATTTTCCGCGAGAAGATGACGCATTTTGACCATGAGCGCATACCAGAGCGCATCGTGCATGCGCGCGGCTCCGGCGCGCACGGGTATTTCGAATGCTACAAGCCGCTGACGCAATACACCAAGGCCGCGCCTTTCAAGGAAGCCGGCAAGATCACACCGGTGTTCGTGCGCTTTTCCACGGTGGCTGGCGAGCGTGGCTCGAAGGACACCGCGCGCGACGTGCGCGGGTTTGCCGTCAAGTTTTACACGGACGAGGGCAACTGGGACATCGTGGGCAACAACATGCCGGTGTTCTTTATTCAGGATGCGATCAAGTTTCCGGACCTGGTGCATGCCGTCAAGCCCGAGCCGCACAACCAGATGCCGCAGGCCGCCAGCGCGCACGACACCTTCTGGGATTTCGTGTCGCTGATGCCTGAATCGACCCACATGCTGATGTGGCAGATGTCGGACCGCGCGATTCCCCGCAGCCTTGCCACGATGCAGGGCTTTGGTGTTCACACCTTTCGCTTTGTCAATGACGCGAATGAAGCCGTGTATGTCAAGTTCCACTGGAATCCGACCGCCGGCACGCATTCGCTGGTGTGGGACGAAGCGGTGAAGATTTCCGGCGCCGACCCCGATTTCCACCGTCGCGACCGGTGGGAGTGTATCGAGTCGGGTGCCTATCCGGAATGGGAACTGGGCGTGCAAATTTTTACCGAGGCGCAGGCCGAGAAGTTCAGCTTCGACATTCTGGATGCCACGAAACTGGTTCCTGAAGAACTCATTCCGGTCCAGCCGATTGGCCGGATGGTGCTGAACCGCAACCCGGACAACTTCTTTGCCGAAACCGAGCAGGTGGCATTTGGCACGCAGAACATTGTTCCGGGCATCGATTTCACAAACGACCCGCTGTTGATGGGGCGCCACCATTCGTACTTCGACACCCAGTTGTCGCGTCTTGGCGGTCCGAACTTTCACGAGATTCCGATCAACTCGCCGATTGCACCGGTCTACAACAACCAGCGCGACGGCATCCATCGCCAGGCGATTCCGCGCGGACGGGTTTCCTATGAGCCCAACTCGCTGGCAGGCGGCTGCCCGTTCCAGGCGGGCGCTGCGCAAGGCTTTGTGACCATGGCCAAGCGGGCCGAGTCCATGAACCCTGAAGGCATGGTGCGCGGCAAGCCTGAAAAGTTTGCCGACCATTACACGCAGGCGACATTGTTTTATGAAAGCCAGACGATGGTCGAGAAGGCGCATATTGCCGCCGCCTTCCGCTTCGAGTTGAGCAAGGTCACGGTGCCCGCCATCCGCGAACGCACGGTGTCGATGCTTCGCAATGCGTCGCAGGAGCTGGCACAAAAAGTGGCGGACGGCCTGGGCATGGAAGCGTTGCCTGAAGCAATGCCTCCGGCGTTGGCCGACCCGGCCAAGCCCGAGATCACCCAGTCGCCACTGCTGTCGCTGATGGCGCGTCCGGGTGACGGCACGATCAAGGCGCGCAAGGTGGCGTTGCTGATCGCGCCGGGCGTCAGGGGCGAGTCGATTGCGCAGGTGCAGGCAGCCTTGCTGGCTGAAGGCGCTGTTCCGCGTCTGGTGGGGCCGCATAT
>JBBSRS010000487.1:0-2532 GCA_038242795.1 Burkholderiales bacterium | reverse complement strand
CGTAGGCCCATTCAGGGTTGTCATGCCAGGCCTGGTGCGGAATTTTGGCCGGATCGGCCAGCCCCGCCTCGCCGGTCCAGACCCAGATGAAGCCATAACGCTCTTCGACCGGATAGCTGCGGATGGCCGGAAAGCCGCGCACGCGCTGGCCGGGCATGGCGATGGTCTTGCCTTCACAACCCATTTCCAGGCCGTGGTAGCCGCAGACCAGACGGCCTTCGCGCACAAAACCGAGTGACAGCGGCGCGCCGCGGTGCGGGCAGAAGTCTTCCAGTGCCGCCACACGGCCTGCTTCGCCGCGGTAGAAAACGATGCGCTCGCCGCAAACCATGCGGCCCAGCGGCTTGTCGTCAATATCTTGGGAGGTACAGGCGACGTACCAGGTGTTTTTGGGGAACATGGTGTTTGACCTTTCTTTGGGTGCGGCCGATACGCGGGTCAAGAGCGGGCCGGATTTACGAGGGTTTGCAGGATGAAAACGTAAAAAATGGGAACAGGTGAACAGGCAAAAGCGATGGATCAGTGCGCCCGGGCCACGCCCAGCAGCTGGTCCAGCAACTCGGGCTGCTCGCGCAGTTCCTGCGCATCGCCGCTGTGCACCACCGTGCCATGGTCGAGCACCACGGCGCGGTGGCTGATGGCCAGAATGGCCTGCGGATGCTGCTCGACGATGATGGCGCTCAGGCCTTCGTCGCGGGTGATGCGGGCAATGGCGCGCAGCAACTCCTCGACGATGATCGGCGCCAGCCCTTCGAGCGGCTCGTCGAGCAGCAGCAGTTTCGGGTTCAGCACCAGCGCGCGGCCGACGGCCAGCATTTGCTGCTCGCCACCCGACAACTGCGTGCCCAGATTGGTTTTGCGCTCGGCCAGACGCGGAAACATCTTGTACACGCCGTCCGGGTTCCATTTTCCGGGCCGGGCCACCGCCGTCAGGTTTTCATGCACGCTGAGCGACTTGAAGATGTTGCGTTCCTGCGGCACCCAGCCAATACCGGCGCCGGCGCGCTGGAACGACGGCAGCTTGTGAAGCGCCACGCCGCCCAGGGTGATGCTGCCGCCATGCGGGCGCGTGGCGCCCGCCAGCGTGTTGATCAGCGTGGTCTTGCCAGTGCCGTTGCGCCCCAGCAGCGCCAGCGTCTGGCCTTCGCCGAGGCTGAGCGACACGCCCTGGATCACCACGGCTGCGCCATAACCGGCGCGAAGGTTTTCGACAGTCAACAACTCAGCCATGTTGGATCTCCTCCCCATGCCCCAGATAGACCGCCTTCACCTGCGGGTCATTGGCGATGTGCTCGGGCGTTCCCTCGGTCAGCAAGGTGCCGTTGACCAGCACCGTCATGAAATTCGCAAAGCTGAACACCAGGTCCATGTCGTGTTCAATCAACAGCACCGACACATCGGCCGGCAGCGCGGCCACGGTTTGCAGCAGTTCCTCGCGCTCGCCAGCCGGCACGCCGGCCACGGGTTCATCGAGCAGCAGCACGCGCGGCTCGCAGGCCAGGGCGACTGCAATTTCCAGCAGGCGGCGCTTGCCGTAAGCCATCAACTGGGTCGGCTGGTTCATGACTTCCGTCAGGTGAAACTGTTCCAGCAGTTGCGCGCAGCGCTCGGCAACCTGCGGGTTGCGGCCCAGTGGCTGCCACCACTTCGTGCCCAGGCCCAGGTGCTGCGACACCGTCAGCGCCAATGTTTGCAGGGGCGTCAAGGTGTCGAACAACTGGTTGATCTGGAAGGTGCGCACCATGCCGCGCTGCACCCGCTGGTTGGGCGCCAGGCGGGTGATGTCCTGCCCTTCCAGGATGATGCGGCCTTCGGTGGGCTGCAAGACGCCGGTCAGCAAATTGATCAGCGTGGTCTTGCCCGCGCCGTTGGGGCCGATCAAGGCATGGCGCGCGCCTTTTTTGAGGTTCAGTGTCACGTTGTTGGTGGCTGTGATGCCGCCAAAACGCATCACCAGGCCCTGCGCGGACAGCACGGCGTCGGCGTCTTTGTCGATGGCTTGCCGGGTGTTCATGCCTTGCCTCCGCCTGAAGACCGCCTCAACCAGGTCCACGGGCGGATCAGCCGCTCGCGGCCGACCAGCACCAGCACCACCAGGAACAAGCCGATCCAGAACGTCCAGTACTGGGGCGTGATGGACGACAGAAAATCCTGCATCAGCTTGAACACAATCGCGCCCACCACGCCGCCATACAGCCAGCCGGTGCCGCCCACCACCAGAATCAGCAGCACGTCGGCGGAGCGGTGAAACTCGAACAAATCGAGCGACGCAAAGCCGGTGGTTTGCGTCATCAGGGCACCGGCAGCGCCCGCCACGCCAGCGGCCAGCGTGTAGACCATGGCCAGCTTGGCGTTCACCGGAATGCCGATGGCCATGGCGCGCAGCCGGTTGTCACGAATCGCCTTCAGGGTGGCGCCGAATGGCGAATGCACCACCCGGCGCAGCAGCACAAAAAACACCAGCAACACTGTCAGCGAATAGTAGGCAGCGGTGCGGCCGTACAGGTCAAACTCGAACTTTCCAAGCAGCGG
>JBBSRS010000486.1:0-2554 GCA_038242795.1 Burkholderiales bacterium | reverse complement strand
TTTTCGACTTGTTCACGCAGGCAAGCAATACGCTGGACCGCTCGCAAGGCGGGCTGGGCATCGGGCTGTCCATGGTGCGAACGCTGGTGCAAATGCATGGCGGCAGCGTGAAGGTGCGCAGCGCGGGCGTGGGGTGTGGCAGCAAGTTCATCGTTGAGCTTCCGGTGTCCGAGCAACCCGTCGCCATCGAACCCCCCTTGGCCATCCATGAGTATTCGGCCCGTCCCTGCCGGATACTGGTCATCGAGGACAACATTGATGCCAATGCCATGCTCAGTCGCTTCCTGATGCTCGATGGCCATGCGGTGGATTCTGCACACAGCGGCGTTGAAGGACTTGCGCTGGCCAAAGAGGGCCTTTACGACATCGTGATCTCGGACATCGGCTTGCCCATCATGAGCGGCTATGAGGTGGTACGCAAAATCCGGGCGCTACGACTGGTACCCGAGCCCTTTTGCATTGCCGTTACCGGCTACGACCAGGAGGACTACCTGGTCCGTGCGCAGGAAGTCGGTTTTGACCAGTATTTGGTCAAGCCTGTGTCCATAGAGATGCTGGAGGCGCTTATTTCAAAAAATTTCCCTTCAGACACCATCGCCTGACCCATGGAAACGACTGAACCTACGCGCGACCGGCTGATTGAAGCGGCCCTCACCACCAGCCATCCTCAAACGATGGCGGACGCAACCCTGCGCCTTTGGGAGCAGTTAGCGCCTCCACTGATTTCAATCATCGGCGAGGGCGGTTTCAAGCCGCTTTACAAGCGCAGCCTGCGCCTGGCAGCCAAGGAGCATCCTTGGATGGCCCTGGACCCCACAAAATCTTCTGCCATCCAGCAGCGTTTCACTGACTTGCAGGCCTGCCTTCGAGCGCAGGATGCGACGCATGCCCGGTTGGGCAGCCTGGCGCTGTTCACCATTTTTCTGAACATATTGGCCTCACTAATTGGCGAGGAATTGACGACCTATCTTTTGCAATCGGCCTGGCGCAAAGAGACTTCTGAAACACCCGCAAAAAATTTTCAAAAATGAACAAAAAAGTAACCATACGCCAGCTGCGCACAGGTGTCCCAGGACTGGATGAACTGCTGGGTGGCGGCATACCGGAGTTTTCCTTCAACCTGATTGCCGGCACGCCCGGCTCGGGCAAGACCACGCTGGCGCACCAGATCATGTTTTCGCTGGCCAACCCGGACAGGCGCGCGCTGTTTTTTACCGTGCTCGGGGAGCCGCCCCTCAAGATGCTGCGCTACCAGCAACAGTTTTCCTACTTCGACATCGACAAGATCAACACCTCGATCAAGTTCGTGAACCTTTCAGGCGATCTGCTGGACGGTGAATTTGACCGGGTGCTGGCCCGCATTCTGGAAGAGGTTGAAAGCTTTTCACCCAGCCTGGTGTTCGTGGACTCCTTCCGCTCGGTGGTGCAGTCGGCCAAATTGGTCCGGGACGACAGCACCAGGGGCTTGCAGCATTTCATCCAGGCGCTGGGCGTGCAGATGACCAGCTGGCAGGCCACCACCTTCCTGATTGGCGAATACCTGTCGCAGGAAGAATCGTCCAGCCCGGTGTTCACTGTGGCGGACGGCATCATCTGGATGCTGCAGGATGTTCACCGCGATGCCATGGTGCGCAAGCTGCAGGTCGTCAAGATGCGCGGCCAGGCCCAGCGCCCCGGACTGCACACCTTTCGAATCAATGACGACGGGGTCGAGGTGTTTCCGCGCGCCATTCTCAAATTTGGCGACAGCCTGACCAAGGAAATATCCAGCAATCAGCGCCTGACCATGGGCGTGCCCTCGCTCGACAAGATGATGGGCGGGGGCCTGCCGGTGGGGTATTCGCTGCTGGTGGTGGGGCCGAGCGGCAGCGGAAAAAGCGTGCTGTGCACCGAGTTTCTGGCCGAGGGTGTGCGGCTGGGCGAACCGGGGGTGATTGCCGCGTTTGAAAAAAGCCCCAGCCAGTTGATCAGCAGCCGGCTCCAAGCGCTAATTGAAAGCGGCAAGGTGTCGGTCATCGACACGCGCGCGCTCGACCTGTCCATTGACGAAACGCTGCATGACCTGGTCAGCCTGATCAAAAAAACCAAGGCCAAGCGGGTGGTGATTGATTCGCTGTCGGGCTTCGAGCTGGCGCTGGCGTCCATTTTTCGCGAGAACTTTCGCGAGTCGCTGTACCGGCTGACGGCGGTGCTGACCAATATGGGCGTGACGGTCCTGATGACTGCCGAGCTTGAAGACCGCTACACCGACCTGCGCTTTTCGTCTTACAGCAATGCGTTTTTGACTGATTCTATTTTGATGCTGCGCTACGTTGAAATTGCCGGAAAGTTCAAACGCGTGATCTCGGTGGTGAAGGTCAGGGCCAGCAACCACAGCAAGGACATTTGTTTCTTTGACATTTCTAAAGACGGCATCAAGATCGGCAAGCCGCTGACGAACTACTATGGAATCTTGTCGGGTCAGCCCACCGTGATAGATGGTTCCGACTCCAAAGTGCCAGTCTGAGCTTGCGCTGACAGCCCGTCGGGCCTTTAGAACGCAAGGCTTGTTTCC
>JBBSRS010000485.1:0-2559 GCA_038242795.1 Burkholderiales bacterium | reverse complement strand
TCTGGTCGCAGAAGACGCGAGGTCTCCAACTGCCGTGCAGACATAAAAAAACCATCCCTCAAGATGGCTTTGGCCGGCGTTGGAAAATGTTCAGTCCGACAACGCCTTGAAGACCCTTTCGGTGATTTCGTCAACGCTGCCCGTGCCGCTGATGGCGCGGTATTTTGGCGCTTCCTCGGAGGAGTCTTCAGCCCAGTTCGAGTAATACGCCACCAGTGGACGTGTCTGCTCGCTGTACACCTCAAGGCGCCTGGCAACGGTTGCTTCCTTGTCGTCTTCACGCTGGATCAGCGGCTCGCCGCTCACATCGTCCCGGCCTTCGACCTTGGGCGGGTTGAACTTGACGTGGTACGTGCGGCCGGAAGCGCTGTGCGAACGGCGTCCGCCCATGCGCTCGATGATGGCTTCGAACGGCACATCGATTTCGAGCACGTAATCGATTTTGACACCGGCCGCCTTCATGGCATCGGCCTGGGGAATGGTGCGCGGGAAACCATCGAACAGGAAACCTTGCGCACAGTCGGGCTGGGCGATGCGTTCCTTGACCAGGTTGATGATCAGGTCATCGCTGACCAGACCGCCTGCATCCATGACCTTTTTGGCCTCGACACCCAGCGGGGATCCTGCCTTGACCGCAGCCCGGAGCATGTCACCGGTGGAGATTTGTGGAATGCCGTATTTTTGGCAAATGAACGTGGCCTGTGTGCCTTTGCCCGCGCCAGGCGCGCCCAACAAAATAAGTCTCATGAAAGTCCTCTGATTATTGCGAATTCTGCAAGCCAAACCGAAGGTTTGGCGGGCCGATTGGCCCTTTGTCGTTCTGCGTGCTGCCAGGTCGCCGATATTTTCCACTGCCAGACAATTTTGCGGTCGAGGATATCACGCACATCCCTGACGGCAGCTTACACAAGCCCTGCCAGATGAGGCTTTCAGGCGGTCAGGCGCCGGACGCGCTCCAGGTCTTCAGGCGTGTCCACCCCTGCGCCCGGTGCCTGCTCGGTGATGTGGACCGCGATTCGGTAGCCGTGCCACAAGGCACGCAACTGTTCGAGCGACTCAAGCTGCTCCATGGGTGACTGCGGCAACTGCGGAAATCGACGCAAAAAACCGACCCGATAGGCATAGATTCCGACATGACGAAGAGGCTGCGGAAACCGGCCTTGTTCCCACCAGGCCTGACCGACCAGATCCCGTGCGGCAGGAATCGGCGCACGGCTGAAATACAGGGCCGTCTGCTGCGCGTCCAGTACCACCTTGACGACATTGGGATCGAGAAAATCAGCCAGGGCATCGATGACGTGCGCGGCAGTTCCGATGGCGCAGTCGGGACGGCTTTGCAGCAAACGGGCCACCGCGTCGACCAGGGCCGGGTCGATCAGCGGCTCGTCGCCCTGAACGTTGACCACGATGGCGTCGTCCTCCAGGCCCAGTAAATCGCAGGCTTCGGCAAGCCGGTCGCTGCCGCTCGGGTGGTCGACCCGGGTGAGCACCGCCTGGATGCCGAAAGCCGTGCATTGCGCAACGATTTCTGCGCTGTCAGCGGCAACGACGGTGCGCACCGCGCTGCTTTGCAGGGCCCGCTGCGCCACGCGCACCACCATGGGCCGGCCATTGATGTCTGCCAGCGGCTTGTTGGGCAGGCGGGTGGACGCCAGGCGCGCCGGGATCAAGACGGTAAAGCCCATGCCTGCTTACAGGCCAAGCTCTTCGTCGGTCAGCGGCCGTGCTTCGCTTTCCA
Source organism: Burkholderiales bacterium (assembly GCA_038242795.1). Classification (GTDB taxonomy): domain Bacteria; phylum Pseudomonadota; class Gammaproteobacteria; order Burkholderiales; family Burkholderiaceae_C; genus Polaromonas. The sequence continues at coordinate 821 of JBBSRS010000485.1, read as the reverse complement.
GCATGACCGGAATGCCATCGTGAACCGGATAGGCCAGGCGGGCGCTGCGTGAAACCAGTTCACGCTTTTCCCGGTTGTATTCAAGGGCGCCCTTGGTGACGGGGCAGACCAGCAATTCAATGAGTTTGGTGTCCATGGCTTGATGGTAATTGAGAAAGCAGTGGCGCCAGCAGTGCATCCAGCGCGTCGAAGAATGCAGGTTCGGGCGAGAATTCGAGCGGAACTGCCAGCAGCTTCAGACCAGGCATCACTGGCAGTTCAAACAGCTTGACGGCATCTTTTTCCGTGCACAGAACGGTCCTGCCTGACAGGGCCTCCAGGTCTTCTTTTTTGAAGCCATGGTGGTCGGGAAAAGATAGGGTTTTTTCCAATGTCATCCCGCGTTGCCTGAGCATGTCGAAAAAAGCTTCTGGATGAGCGATACCGGCCAGCGCCACCAGGGGCTGATGCGCCAAGGATGACAATGCCAGCCTGTGGCCATTGGCATCCACCGCATGGCTGGCCAATTGGCGACGCGAGCCATAGCCTTCAAACGCAGGCTTCTGGCCTGTGTGCAGGACCAGGTCAATGCCCTGGCGCAAGCGCTTGGGCCAGGGTTCGCGCAGGGGACCCGCCGGCAGCAGCCAGCCGTTTCCTGTGCCTTTGTCATCGAACACGGCAATTTCGATGTCGCGCTGCAATGCATAGTGCTGAAGGCCGTCGTCGCACACCACCACAGAGGTTGCAGGGTAGGCCTCCAGCAAGTCGCGCAATGCGTTAATCCGCCGATTTGCTACAAAAACAGGAGCTCCTGTTGTCCGCTGGATAAGCGCAGGCTCGTC
>JBBSRS010000484.1:0-2565 GCA_038242795.1 Burkholderiales bacterium | reverse complement strand
TGCGCGCCCTCGCGGTGTCCAGCCCGCAGCGTCTGGACGCCCTGCCCGATGTGCCGACCGTGGCGGTAAGCGGCTACCCGGGTTTTGAGGCCGACCAGTGGTACGGCGTGGTGGCACCGGCGGGCACGCCTGACGCCATCATTCGGCGGCTCAATGCGCAGATCAACCTGGCGCTCCAATCCGATGAACTCAGGAACCGCCTGACCGCCGAAGGCGCCGTGGCCACACCGGACACGCCCGAAGCCTTCGGCCAGCTGATCGTGGCCGAGATCGCCCGCTGGAAACCGGTCATCGGCTCGGGCCGGGTCAAGGCGGATTGAGAACGGAAGCAGCCAGACCGGAGTCAAACTTCGCAGTGTGACCTCCACCAACTGCATTTATGCATCAAACAGGCCTCTGGCGCAGGTACAGCATGCGCAAGCAGCTATGAATTCAATAGTGCCAACTGGCGATGATGCCGGATGGAATCCAGAGGCCGTTCATGGCTGCCGCGCGGCCAGCAGCCGGTCGGCGTAGTCCTGCCAGCAGGCGGCTTTGTCCACGCCGGCAAATACGCCTGCCCTGGCCTGATCGGCCACCCACTGGTGCTTGGCGGCAATCGCGGTCGCCATCAGCGGCTCGATGCCGGCCTCGCGCACCGTGGTGGCTGATTCGCGCATTTCCTCGGCCCGGCGCTGGCCGTGCTGCACCACGCGGCTGAAGAAATAAGCGCCCTGCGCGCTCCAGTCGATGCTCGGAAAGGTTTCCTGCAGCGTTGGCAACACCTGGTCCTCGACGCCATAGGCCCGCGCGGTGGCATAGCTTTCGATCACCAGCGCTTCCAGCCCCTTGATCATGATGCTGCGGCACATCTTGATCGCACTGGCCACGCCGAGCTTCTCGCTCACGGCGCGCGCCTCCATGCCCCAGCCGGTCAAAATCAATGCAAGCTGGGCCGCCCTGGCGCCGCCCAGCAGCATCGGCACGCGGATGCCATAGGGCGGAACCGAGGTCATGACGCCTGCTTCAACATAGTGCGCACCCGCGGCTTCCACCATGGCGGCGCATTGCAGCTTGGTGCCGGGCGACGCGGAATTGAGGTCCAGAAAAATTGTGCCCGGCCGCATGAAGGGAGCGGCTTCCTGCGCCACGGCCAGCGTGTTGGAAGCCGTCACAGCCGAAATCACCAGTTCGCTGGCCTCGCACAGTGCCTGCATCGAGGGTTGGGCCACCACGCCAGCGGCTGCAGCATGGAAATGTTCAGCCACCTGTGTCGCTGCATGGTCAAGTTTCAGGTCCCAGACGGACATGGCGGTGACGCCGGATTTGTCTTTCAGGCCACTGCTGAAAATCCGGCCGACTTCGCCGTAACCGATCAGGCCAATACGTTCGATGTTCATGCACTTGTTCCTTGAAAAAGAGTTGGAATGCCGCCGCCACGCATCAGAACCTCCAGTATTTGAAAAAAATAGAGCCCCCTCCAGCACGCGTCATTCTGCATCGATCAAAGACAAAACACTGCATTTCCAGCGGGACAAGCCAGATAAAATTGGCGCCATGAAGGCTAAAAATCAGCTGCCCTTTCTGGTGGGCAATACCGACATGGCGCAGCGAATGCGGGCCCACGACTGGTTCAATTCTTCACTCGGCCCGCCCCGGCAGTGGCCTCAGTCGCTTCGCTCCATGGTGCACCTGATGCTGGGTTCGGCATTTCCAATGTTCGTGGCCTGGGGTCCGACCTTGGTATTGCTGTACAACGACAGCTATGCAGAATTGATCGGCGACAAGCACCCGGCGGCGCTGGGAATGCCTTTTTATGATGTCTGGCCTGAAGCGCATGAGGATCTGGTACCGCTGGTGCAACGCGCACTCGGGGGTGAATCTTTCTACATGGAAAACCTGCCGCTCAGGCTGCGGCGCCATGGCTTTGACGATGACGCCTGGTTCACCTTTTCCTACTCGCCGGTACTGGATGACGAAGACACCACGGCAGGCTTTTATTGCGCTTGCGTTGAAACCACCGCCATGGTGCGGGCAGAGCAGCAGCAGCGCGTTCAACAGCAAAGGCTTCAGGAACTGTTTCGGCAGACGCCAGGATTCACCGCCGTGCTGCGCGGTCCTGACCATGTGTTCGAAATTGCCAACCAGGCCTACCGGCAACTCACAGGTTTTCGTGAAGTGCTGGGCAAGTCAGTGGCTGAAGCCTTGCCCGAAGTGATTGCGCAGGGCTTCGTTGACCTGCTCAATAAGGTTTACCAAAGCGGCGAGGCCTATGTAGGCCGGTCCATGCGCGTCATGCTTCGGCGGCAACCCGGCGCGCCACTGAGCGAGGCGTATCTCAATTTTGTCTACCAGCCGCTGATCAATTCGGCCGGACAGGTTGACGGCATTTTTGTCCAGGGTTACGACGTCACGCAGGAACACGAGGCGCAGGAAGCGCTGCTGGCTTTTTCCAACAGCATTCCCGCCATTTCCTGGGTGGCCGACGCGCAGGGCGCTACCGTTTACCTCAAGACCGGTCACCTGGTTCACATGGCCGGGACGGCATGAGCCTGCAGACAATGCGCATTGCCATCGTCGGCGCAG
>JBBSRS010000483.1:0-2572 GCA_038242795.1 Burkholderiales bacterium | reverse complement strand
CGTGACGCGTCAGGATGGCAGCCTGCATTACGCTGCCGGTTTGACAGAGGAATGATCGAAAATTGCCCTGGTTATAATGTGAGGCTTTGCTGCCGAGCTGAAAAATGGGCTTTTCCTGAGGCTGTTTTTACGTGCCGCCAGCAGGAAAAATCTTTTCCCACCAACTCCTGATTGACCAACCGCCATGGCTTTGATCGTTCACAAATACGGCGGCACCTCGATGGGCTCGACCGAGCGCATCCTGAATGTGGCGCGCCGCGTTGCCAAATGGGCCCGTGCAGGCCACCAGATGGTCGTGGTTCCGAGTGCCATGAGCGGCGAAACCAATCGCCTGCTGGGCTTGGCCCGCGAACTCGCGCCGGCTGTACCCGACACCGCCTATCACCGCGAACTCGACGCATTGGCCGCCACGGGCGAGCAAGCTTCCAGCGCGCTTCTGGCGATTGCCCTGCAGTCACTGGGCCAGCCTTCGGTGAGCTACGCCGGCTGGCAAGTCGGGATCAAGACCGACAACGCCTACAACAAGGCGCGCATCGAGTCGATTGATGACAAGCGTGTGCTGGCCGATCTGAATGCCGGCAAGGTCGTGATCATCACCGGCTTTCAGGGGGTCGATGTTGACAGCAACATCACCACGCTGGGCCGCGGCGGTTCGGACACCTCGGCCGTGGCAATTGCCGTCGCGCTCAAGGCACACGAATGCCTGATCTACACCGATGTCGATGGGGTCTACACCACCGACCCGCGCGTGGTGCCCGAAGCGCGCCGCCTGCACACGGTGAGCTTTGAGGAAATGCTGGAAATGGCCTCGCTCGGCTCAAAAGTCTTGCAGATTCGCTCGGTCGAGTTTGCCGGCAAGTACAAAATGCCCATGCGCGTGCTGTCCAGCTTTACCGACTGGGACATCGACATCAATGAAGAAGCCAAATCCGGCACCTTGATCAGTTTTGAGGAAGACGAAAACATGGAAAAAGCCATCGTATCGGGCATCGCATTCAACCGCGACGAAGCCAAAGTTTCAGTGCTCGGCGTGCCCGACACCCCAGGCATCGCTGCGCAGATCCTGTGTGCCGTGGCCGATGCCAATATTGAAGTTGATGTCATCATCCAGAACATCAGCAAAGACGGCAAGACTGACTTCAGCTTCACCGTGCACAGCAACGACTTTACAAAAACCGTTGAGCTGCTCGAATCGAAAGTCGTCCCGTTGTTAGGCGCGCAGGAAGTCACTGGCGACGCCAAAATCTGCAAGGTCAGTATTGTCGGCATCGGCATGCGCAGCCATGTCGGCGTTGCCAGCAAGATGTTCCGCGTGCTGGCCGAGGAAAGCATCAACATCCAGATGATCTCGACCAGCGAGATCAAGACCTCGGTCGTGATCGACGAGAAATACATGGAACTTGCCGTGCGCGCGCTGCACAAGGCTTTTGACCTGGATCAGCCTCCTGGCTTGAACAGCGCTGAAGTCGTGCGATAATGCTTCGATTGGAAACGTGACCGAGTGGCCGAAGGTGCTCCCCTGCTAAGGGAGTATGGGGTGTAGAGCCTCATCGAGAGTTCGAATCTCTCCGTTTCCGCCAAATCTGACGCGCAATCTTCACCGGTTGCGCGTTTTTTTTGTCCTTCACTGTTTAAGGCGTAAAGCTTGACTGGCCAACGGTGAACCCCAGACCCTTGAAATAAATATCCATCGTGCTTTGACCCGCTTGCGTCAGGTCAAAGGCTTGTGGGTCAAGCAGCCAGTTTTGTATCAAGCCATCAATCAGGGCGTGCAATCCGCGCGCAGCCAGCGCGCTGGTCACTGGCAGCGTCAGGTTTTTTTGTCGCGAGGCGGTGTCGAGTCCTTGGGTGACTCGGGACAAAAAACCGTTGCAGGCCGTCAGGTGCCGCAGGCGAATGTTTCGGATGCCTTCCGTGTATTCCACCTTTTGCGAGGCGATTTCCAGAACCCGACGTGTCTGCGGGTCGTTGACGATTTGGTGAAGTGCTTTCAGGATTGCGCTTCGCGTGTGCATGAGTGCCTGCATGTCGGCCGGGCTGCTGGTTTCCTCGGGGCTCTGGGTGTAGCTGAAGTAGCTTTCCAGCGGCAGCGTCACCCGTTCCATCATGGCGTCAAACAGATCAGCCTTGTCTTTGAAGTGCCAATAGACCGCACCGCGCGTGGCACCTGCGTGAAGGGCGATATCCTGAAGCGTGGTTCGTGAGACGCCTTGCGACTGGAACAGGTCTTCCGCTGCATCCAGCAGTTTGTTGCGCGTTTGAAGCGCTTCCTCTTTGGTTCGGCGGGCCATCAGCATCTCCTGTAATCGATTTCATTTCTTTTACATACATTCAAAAACGTATGTAAACTATAGCACTCGTAAATACTTACTCACTTATTATTGGATTTTTCGTTTCCGGCAGATATGTTTTGCTCTTGCTGGAACCGCCCAATTCCTTTTCGCTTTTTCGCCTTTTTCCTAAAAATCCGAGGAATAGATATGCCCACGCCCAGCGTTGCCCCTTCTTTTTTGCCCATCAGGTTCTGGCGTCAGCAGTCGCTTGTAGCGGCTGCAGTTCTTGCCTTGTTTTT
>JBBSRS010000482.1:0-2574 GCA_038242795.1 Burkholderiales bacterium | reverse complement strand
GTTTTTCCAACGCGCTCGCACACCGTAGCGGCGCAGGGCGGCATCGGCGCATCGCTCGGCAACATGTCCGAAGACAACTGGCACTACCATTTCTACGACACCGTCAAGGGCGGCGACTGGCTGGGCGACCAGGATGCGATTGAGTACATGTGCCGCGAAGCACCCAAGGTCGTCTACGACCTGGAGCACATGGGCATGCCTTTTGACCGCAACCCGGACGGCACGATCTACCAGCGTCCCTTTGGCGGCCACACCGCCAACTACGGCGAAAAGCCGGTCCAGCGCGCCTGTGCTGCCGCCGACCGCACCGGCCACGCCATGCTGCACACCCTGTACCAGCAAAACGTCAAGGAAAAAACCAGTTTCTTCGTCGAATGGCTGGCACTGGACCTGATCCGCGATGAAGAAGGTGACGTGGTGGGGGTCACCGCCATCGAGATGGAAACCGGTGACGTGCATATTTTCCAGGCCAAGACCACACTGCTGGCAACCGGCGGTGCGGGCCGTATTTTTGCGGCCTCCACCAATGCCTTTATCAATACCGGCGATGGCCTGGGCATGGCAGCACGCGTCGGCATTCCGCTGGAAGACATGGAATTCTGGCAGTTCCACCCGACTGGCGTGCATGGTGCGGGCGTGCTGCTGACCGAAGGCTGCCGTGGCGAAGGCGCCATTTTGCGCAACAGCGACGGTGAACGTTTCATGGAACGTTACGCCCCGGCTTACAAGGACCTGGCGCCGCGCGATTACGTGTCGCGCTGCATGGACCAGGAAATCAAGGAAGGCCGCGGTTGCGGCCCCAACAAGGACTACATCAATCTTGACATGACCCATCTGGGCGTCGAGACCATCATGAAGCGCTTGCCATCGGTGTTCGAGATTGGCCACAACTTTGCCAACGTCGACATCACCAAGGAACCGATTCCGGTCGTGCCAACCATCCATTACCAGATGGGCGGAATTCCGACCAACATCCATGGCCAGGTCGTCACGCAAAATGCCGAAAACCAGAGCGTGGTCGTCAACGGCTTGTACGCCGTTGGCGAGTGCGCCTGCGCCAGCGTGCACGGCGCCAACCGCCTGGGAACAAATTCACTGCTCGACCTGCTGGTTTTTGGCCGTGCCGCCGGCAACCACATTGTTGAATTCAACCAGGCCAATACCGAGCACAAGCCCTTGCCTGCCGATGCGGCAGACCAGACCATGGCCCGCATTCAACGCCTGGACAACACGACCACCGGCGAATATGCACAGGATGTGGCCAACGACATCCGTGCGGTCATGCAGCAGCATGCAGGCGTGTTCCGTACCCAGGCCGTCATGGACGAAGGTGTGGCCAAGATCGCAGAGTTGCGCAAGCGCGTCAACGCGATCGGCCTGAAAGACAAGTCCAAGATTTTCAACACCGCACGCATCGAGGCGCTGGAGGTCGAGAACCTGATCGAGGCTGCTGAAGCCACCATTATTTCTGCCGCAGCGCGCCACGAAAGCCGCGGCGCCCACTCCGTGGACGACTACGGAGACACACCGGCACATCCGAACGGCCGCAACGACACCGACTGGCACAAACACACCCTGTGGTACAGCGAAGGCAACCGCCTGGCCTACAAACCGGTGCAAATGAAGCCCCTGACGGTTGACTCCATACCCCTGACAGTTCGCTCCTTCTAAAATACAAGCGGGAATACCCATGACCAAACGTACCTTCCAGATTTACCGTTACGACCCGGACACCGACGCCAAGCCCTACATGCAGACCATCGAGGTGGAACTCGACGGCCACGAGCGCATGCTGCTGGACGCACTCATGAAGCTCAAGGCGCTGGACCCGACCATCTCTTTTCGCCGTTCCTGCCGCGAAGGCGTCTGTGGTTCGGACGCCATGAACATCAACGGCAAGAACGGCCTGGCCTGCCTGACCAACATGAACACGCTCAAGGGCACCATCGTGCTGAAGCCGTTGCCCGGCCTGCCGGTCGTGCGCGACCTGTTTGTTGACATGACGCAGTTCTTCAAGCAGTACAACTCGATCAAGCCCTACCTGATCAACAACAACGTGCCGCCGGAAAAAGAACGCCTGCAAAGTCCGGAAGAACGCGACGAACTCAACGGCTTGTACGAATGCATCCTGTGCGCAAGCTGCTCCACCGCTTGCCCGAGCTTCTGGTGGAATCCCGACAAGTTTGTGGGCCCGGCTGGACTGCTGCAGGCCTACCGTTTCCTGGCGGACAGCCGTGACGAAGCCACTGCAGAGCGACTTGACAACCTGGAAGATCCCTACCGCCTGTTTCGCTGCCACACCATCATGAACTGCACGGACGTTTGCCCCAAAGGCCTGAACCCGGCCAAAGCCATTGGCAAGATCAAGGAAATGATGGTCTTGCGCACGGTTTGACAGTGCAGCAAATCTCAACCACACGGAAATGAACGACGATTTACTGGATGAGCGAAGCCTGAGCAAGCTGCGCTGGCGCTGCCGCCGTGGCCTGCTGGAAAACGATCTGCTGATCGAAAAATTCTTTGCGCAATTTGAAAGCACGCTCAATGTCAGGCAGGCTAAAGGCTTGAATGATT
>JBBSRS010000481.1:0-2579 GCA_038242795.1 Burkholderiales bacterium | reverse complement strand
GGATGGACCGGGAGCCTTGGTGGCTTGGGCAGGCTGCTGCTGGGGACGCGGTGCCGTGCGGGTGGTGGCGCCCACATCCAGGCGGCGGCTGCGCACGACCTGGTAGGGCCTGAACAGGTAGCCGACCGAGGCAAAGCCGCTCCAGACATGGACCAGGCGGCTGAACGGGAACAGCAGGAAGATCGTCATGCCGAACACGATGTGGAACAGATAGGGCCATGGCAGACCGGCCAGCACTTCGGCGTTCACCGTGCGCAGGGTCAGGATGCGCTGCGCCCAGTCCGCCAGGATCAGCATCACCGCCCCGTCCGAGTGCGCCCACGAGAACGGCAGCGTGATCAGCCCCACCACCAGTTGAATCCACAGAATGATCAGGATGGCCAGGTCGGTCTTGTGGCTGGTGTAGCGGATGCGCTCGTCGAACATGCGGCGGTAGATCAGCATACTCAGGCCGATGAAGCACAGCACGCCAAAAAAGCCGCCCGAATAGATGGCCACGCGCTGCTTGAACGACGCCTCCATGAAATGCGCGTAAAACGCATGCGGCGCCAGCAGGCCGACCAGGTGGCCGAAGAACAAAAACAAAATGCCGACGTGAAACAGGTTGCTGCCCCAGCGCAGCAGCCCGGTGCGCAGCAGCTGCGACGAGTCGCTTTTCCAGGTGTACTGGTCGCGGTCAAAGCGGACCAGGCTGCCAAGCAGAAATACCGTCAGGCAGATGTAGGGGTAGACCCCGAAGAGAAAACCGTGCAGGGAGTTCATGCTTGTGCTCCTTGGGAAGGACGTGGCTTGCGAACGAAGTGGATGGGTTGCGGCTGGTCGGGCTTGGACTGGCCTTTGGACGAGCAGCCGTCGAACACGACCGGCTCCTGCCAGACCGCATCGATGGCTTCCTCGGCGGCGATTTCAACCGGCGAGGCTTTCTCGCCGGCCAGTTCCAGCAGCGCGCCCAGCACGCAGGCGTAAGCACTGCCGCGCTGCTGCAGGGCGGCAAAGATGGCGTTGAAGATATGCGCCATTTCGGCCAGAAACTCGCGCGCCTCGCGGGGCGGCTGGGTCGAGGTGAACTCCAGCACCACCGGCAAAAAGTCGGGCATTTCGCCTTCGGCCAGGTACATGCCGGCTTTTCCGTAGGTTTGCGCCAGGTCGATCATGGCCGGCCCCCGGTCGCGCGAGTCGCCATGCACATGCTCGAACAGGTGCAGCGAGGTGGCGCGGCCCCGGTCGAACAGCTCGACATAAGCGGCTTCGATTTCCAGCACGTCCTTGCGCGCCAGCGTGTCGATCAGCGCATCGAGTTCGGCCAGCCGCTGTGGCGGCAATGCCTTTTCTTGATGCAGTGCCCCGCGCATGTCGGCCAGGTGGCCGCGCAGTTCGGCGTCGGGGTAGCCCAGCAACCGGGCCAGCACGCGCAGGCTTTTCGTCGCCTTGGGACTGGTGTTGAACAGTGCCATGGCTCAGACCTCTACCTTGATGGGAATCGTGCGTTTCTTGCTGCCGCCAAACAGGCTGACATCGCTGGCGCCGTCGGAGCAGCCATTGCCGAAGGTGAAGCCGCAGCCGCCGCGCATGTCAAACGCGTTTTCGGCGTATTCGCGGTGGCTGGTCGGAATCACGAAGCGGTCTTCGTAGTTGGCAATCGCCATGATGTGGTACATCTCCTCGACCTCGGCGACCGTCAGGCCGGCCTGCGCCAGCACCGCCAGGTTCTGCTCGTTGTCCACATGCTTGCTGCGCTGGTAGGAGCGCATCGCCATCATCCGCTGCAATGAGCGAATCACCGGCGCGGTGTCGCCGGCGGTCAGCAAATTGGCCAGGTACTGCACCGGAATGCGCATCTGGGCGATGTCGGGCAACTCGCCGTTGATGCCGATGTGCCCGGCGTTGGCGGCCGAGGTGATCGGCGACAGCGGCGGCACATACCAGACCATCGGCAATGTGCGGTACTCGGGGTGCAGCGGCAGCGCCACCTTCCACTCGACGGCCATCTTGTACACCGGACTGCGGCGGGCACCTTCCATCCATGCATCGGGAATGCCGTCAAGGCGCGCCTGTGCGATCACGGCCGGGTCGTTCGGGTCCAGGAAAATATCAAGCTGGGCCTGGTACAGATCCTTGTCGTCCGGCACGCTGGCGGCTTCCTGGATGCGGTCGGCGTCATACAAAATCACGCCCAGGTAGCGGATGCGGCCGACGCAGGTTTCGCTGCACACCGTCGGCTGACCGGCTTCGATGCGCGGATAGCAGAACGTGCATTTCTCGGCCTTGCCGCTTTTCCAGTTGTAGTAAATCTTCTTGTACGGGCAGCCCGACACGCACATGCGCCAGCCCCGGCCTTTGTCCTGGTCGATCAGCACAATGCCGTCTTCTTCGCGCTTGTAGATCGAGCCCGACGGGCACGACGCCACACACGACGGGTTCAGGCAGTGCTCGCACAGGCGCGGCAGGTACATCATGAAGGTGTTTTCAAACTGGCCGACCATGTCCTTTTGCACCTGGTCAAAGGTGTTGAGATTGGCATCCTTGCTGCGCTTGGAAAACTCGCCGCCCAGGATTTCTTCCCAGTTCGGACCCCATTC
>JBBSRS010000480.1:0-2583 GCA_038242795.1 Burkholderiales bacterium | reverse complement strand
GCCCGGCCCGGCCCGGCCCACCACGGTCAGCGCCTGGTCCTGCATCATGTCCGACGGGCAGTAGCGGCTTTGCAGCAGGTAGTGCAGCACATCGGCGGGCAGTTCGGTGATGGGCGTCTTGGGCGCGTCATGCGCCACGGTGATGTGGTCTTCGACTTCCATGACCACTTCGACGTTGATTTGCATCTGCCCCTGCGGCACCACCAGGCGCTGGCACAGGTTGCCGTAGCCGTCGGCAAACTCGTCCACGGGCACCCAGGGGTCGAGGTCGTAGCGTTCGCTGATCACCCACTGTGTCTGGCCGCTGCGCGGACGCAGCATCGCCACCATGGGGCAATCCGAGGCAGCGGACACACTGAGGGAGCAGGTAGCTTTGAGCTTCATGGAAAAAAGTAAAAAAGAAGGGAAGGAAGGGCGCCAAAAGCTCTAGCTTAGCGCGCACGCCGGGCCCGGCTTGTAGGCTGAAATCCGGCGGCCTTGCAGGTGGCTTCTGTTTCAGCCGCCAGCGCGTGACGGCCACATCAAAAATTGATGAATACAGGCAACTGCGCTTGACCAGCATAGTTTTATTGCTATTTAAAAAAGAGCAGTAAAAAATCTTGCCGTTCCTGGCACGCCATTTCAAGGCCGGTTGGGTGGGGTGAATCTGCCCATGCTGACAGGACAACGTCTGACAAACGCCACAACACGGCTGCTTCAGAATAAAAAAAACAGGCCAGCCTTGCCGCGAAACTTCAAGAAAACGGTTTCGCACCGACAACGCCGCACCCCCCAAAACACCACCGCCCCTACAGGACCCGCACCATGAACCAGCAACACGTTGAAGGGCCGGGAGGCCATGTGGACGCGTCTTCCCAACGTCGGGCTCTTGACCAGTGGCGCGACCGTTTGCGGTTCCTTCGCGGCTTCGTTCGCAACCCGGCCCAAGTCGGCTCCATCATTCCCAGTTCGCGCCAGCTGGAGCAACGCCTGGTGCGCAGTGCGCGCCTGGGCGACGCGCGCATGGTGGTTGAACTCGGGCCGGGCACCGGCGGAACGACCTCGGCGTTCTTGCGCGCCATGGCGTCCAGCGCACAGCTGCTGGCCATCGAGCTCGACACCGAATTTCACCGGCGCCTGCATGCGTCGATCCGCGACACGCGCTTCAACATCGAACTCGGCAGTGCAGAGCGTCTCGACGAATTCATGGGTGCGCACAACCTGCCTGCGCCGGATGCCATCATCTCGGGCATTCCGTTTTCCACCATGCCGCCCGACGTCTCGCACCGGGTGGCGTCCAGCGTGGCCCGCGCGCTGCGTCCGGGCGGACGCTTTGTTGCCTACCAGGTGCGCGGGCACGTTGCGGGTTTCATGTCGCCCTATCTGGGCACGCCGGAAAAGAGGTGGGAAGTCGTCAACGTGCCGCCGGTGCGCGTGTTCACCTGGGTCAAGCCCGAGGCTTGAGCCGGGCAGGGCGTTGGCCCCGTCTTTTGGATTCAGCGCTTCGGCGTCAGGGCCGTGTCGGTATGCCCAGTCCCTTGACCACCGCCGGCCGTTCGACAAAAGCCGCCAGCACCCGCTTGACCTGCGCGAAGTCGTCGAATCCCACCAGTTCTCCGGCCTCATAAAAGCCGACCAGGTTGCGCACCCACGGAAAGGTGGCGATGTCGGCAATGCTGTACTGCGAACCCATGACCCAGTCGCGGCCTTCCAGGCGCCGGTCCAGCACGCCGAGCAGGCGCCGCGCTTCGGCCACGTAGCGGTCGCGCGGGCGCTTGTCTTCGTAGTCCTTGCCGGCAAACTTGTTGAAAAAGCCCAGCTGGCCAAACATCGGGCCGATGCCGCCCATCTGGAACATCAGCCACTGGATGGTCTCGTAGCGGCCGGCCGCGTCCTGCGCCATGAACCGGCCGGTCTTGTCGGCCAGATAGATCAAAATGGCGCCCGATTCGAACAGCGCCAGCGGCTTGCCGCCCGGACCGTTCGGGTCCAGGATCGCCGGAATCTTGTTGTTCGGGCTGAGCGACAAAAATTCCGGCGTCATCTGGTCCTGGGTTTCAAAGTTGACCAGGTGCACCTCGTACGGCAGTCGGGTTTCTTCCAGCATGATCGACACCTTTACGCCGTTGGGCGTGGGCAGCGAGTACAGCTGAAGCCGGTCAGGGTGCAGGGCGGGCCATTTCTGGGTCACGGGAAAGGCGGCAAGATCGTTCATTCGTGTTCCTGGGGGGATGAATGCGGGACGAAGGCCCCACGGAAGCCCGCATTTCGGCCCGAAGGCGGCTGGGCTGCAGCCACGCATTGTTTTGAAAGCGCTCGCAGCGATCGCTTGCGGGCCTGAAAAAACCGGTCGCGCCTAGCGCCCCACCACCGACCAGCCGGCCTGCTGGTTGGCCCGGTTGTTCTCGTATTCCCACGCGGTGCCGCAGCGGTCGCAGCGGTAGCTGGTGAGGGTGACCAGATTTGCGCCGCGCTTTTCCTGGCGGTTGCCGCCCTGCACCAGTTCGGGATGGCCCGGTGCCTTGCGCCAGTTGCGCTGGATGCCGGCGCACGATTCGCACAGCGCCATCTTCTTCAGTTCGTTCTTTCGGTTCAGGTCTTCGG
>JBBSRS010000479.1:0-2593 GCA_038242795.1 Burkholderiales bacterium | reverse complement strand
GGCCCGGCGCGACTGTGGCAGCGAGATGATCGAAGTGCGCGACTGATCCTGCGCGGCGCCCTTGGCGTCGTCGATGTGCCCGCGCAGCCGCGCCATCGACCGGCGGATCGCCGGGCCGTCCTTTTCAGGTGCCAGCGCCTGCAGGCTGCTTTGCGTGGGAAGCTCGATGTTGATGCTCAGGCGGTCGGCATACAGGCCGGCGCGGGCCAGCAGTTCGGGCGACGCATCGGGAATCGTCTTCAGGTGGATATAGCCGCGGAAATCATGGTCTTCGCGCAGCCGGCGCGCCACCTCGACCACCTGCTCCATGGTGTAGTCGGGGCTCTGGATGATGCCGCTGGACAAAAACAGGCCCTCGATGCAGTTGCGCCGGTAGAAGTCGAGCGTCAGCCCCACCACTTCGTCGACCGTGAAGCGCGCCCTGGCAACATTGCTGCTCACCCGGTTGACGCAGTACAGGCAGTCGTAGGTGCAAAAATTGGTCAGCAGGATTTTGAGCAGCGAGATGCAACGGCCGTCGGGCGCATAGCTGTGGCAGATGCCGCTGCCTTCGGTCGAGCCAATTCCCCGGCCGCCGACGGAATTGCGCTTGCCGGTGCCGCTGGAGGCGCATGAGGCATCGTATTTGGCGGCGTCTGCCAGGACGGCCAGCTTGTGTTGAAGGGTGGGATGTGACACTGTAATAATATACAGTGTTTGGACCGGATGGGTATCTGGAGTGGTGCAATGACCGCAATGCCGGTCGGGCCTTCAGGCCGGGGTCGGCGTTGCCTTACCGGCCCGGGCTTCCATCACCAGGTAGACCACCGTCGCGACCAGCAGCGGCACCAGGAAATACACCACCCGGTAGGCGATCAGGCCGGCCAGCAGTTCATGCTCTGGCATGCGGTGCGACAGCAGCGCGACAAACACCGCCTCCAGCACGCCCAGGTTGCCGGGGATGTGGGTGATGACGCCGGCAATCGCCGCCAGCAGCAGCACGCTGGCCACGCTGAAAAAGTCGATGCGCTGCTGCAGCAGGATGAAAACGATGCCCGACATCAGCAGCCAGTTGCCCGCGCCCATTGCCAGTTGCAGCCCGGCCAGCCTGAGCGAAGGCAGCTCGATGTCGTGGTTGCGCAGGCTGAAGCTGCGCTGGCTGGAAAAGGCGCAGGCGGCCAGGTAGGCCAGCGCCAGCGCCAGCAGCGCAAAGCCGATCAGCCGCAACTGGGATGCTTCGATTTTCCAGTTGGGCGGCAAGGCCGGCGGCTGCAGGCTGAACACCCCCCCGGCCAGCAGCAGGTAACCCATCCAGTTGGCCAGCAGGCTGAAGCTGATCACGCGGGTGATGGTGCCCATGGCCAGCCCGAGCCGCGAATACAGCCGGTAGCGAAAGGCAATGCCGCCGACCAGCGAGCCCAGGTTGAGGTTGAAGGCGTAGCTGACAAAGGTCAGCTGCATCACGGTGAAAGCGCGCAACGGGTGGCCGGTGTAGTGGCGCCCGAGCAGGTCGAAGCAGCTGTAAAGCCCGTAGCTGGCGACGGCCAGCGCCACCGCGCCCCAGGAGGCCGACAGCGGATAGTCCTGCAGCGACGACAGCACCCTGCCCCATTCGAGGGTGCGTGCCTGCGACACCAGCAGCCAGGCGACCAGCCCGAAAAACACGGTGGTGGCCGCGCGCCGCAGCCAGGGCCACCAGGCCCGGTCGGTGGGCTTGCGCCGTCCGCCTGGCGGGCTTCCGGGGCGGGCCGGAGGCTGCCGTTGGTCGCCCACGGGGGCCTCACGCCCCATCGGCCTGGCTGACCCGGTCGGCGCCGGCGCTTTCGATGGCCCTGTCCGCCACTTTCGCCAGCATGAGGCGTGGCTTGTGCGCTGGCAGCCAGCCGGCCCAGGCCGGGTAGCGGCTGAGCAGGTGGAAGACGAAAAAGCTGCGCAGCGTGCGCCACCAGCTCCATTCCACCAGGTCAGCCGCATGGATCTGCTTGCAGCTGTTTCGCACCAGATGGTCCAGCCGCGCGCTCAGGTGCTGGTTGAAGGCGCGGTCCTTGATGACCACGTTGGCCTCCAGGTTCAGCGACAGGCTGAGCGGGTCCAGGTTGCTCGAACCGACTGTGGACCAGGTGTCGTCGGACACCGCCACCTTGCCGTGCAGCGGCCGCTCGCAGTATTCAAAGACCTGCACGCCGGCGGACAGCAACTGGTCATACAGCAGGTTGGCGGCGATCTTGACAATGGCCATGTCGGGTTCGCCCTGCAGGATCAGCCGGACCTGGACACCACGCCGGGCCGCCCGGCGCATTTCCCGGAGCAGGCGGTAGCCGGGAAAAAAGTAGGCGTTGGCAATCACCACGCGGTGCCGGGCGGCGCGGATGGCGATGCGGTAATGCCGCTCGATGTCGGTGGTGTGCTGGCGGTTGTCGCGGGTGACAAAGAGGGCCGCCGCCTCGCCCGCTGGCGCCGGGTCGGTGCGCCAGCGATTCGTCAGCAAATGCGCCCGGTCGGCGATGCGCTCGCGCAGTTGGCCGGCAAGGCCCGTGCCGGTGTTGGGGTGGCCGGCCCCCAGCGCGTTGTGCACGAATGCGTGGAGCACCGCCACGAACGGGCCGTCGATGTC
>JBBSRS010000478.1:0-2604 GCA_038242795.1 Burkholderiales bacterium | reverse complement strand
GAGCAGTCGAACATCGACAGCTATCTGCATGTCGTCGAACGCAATGCCAAAGGCATCGTCATCTCGGGCACCAAAGCCATCGTGACCGGCGCGCCGTATGTACATGAATTCCTGGTCATGCCATGCCGCAACATGGGCCGCGAGGACGCAGACTTCGCCGTCTGCTGCGCCGTGCCGGTCGATGCGCCCGGCATCACCATCATTGCGCGCCCGGCCGGGCGGCCCGGCGAGAAGGTCGAGCATGGCGAGCCGCTGTTCAGCCGCAAGTATGGCCAGAGCACCGGCGTGGTGATGTTCGACAAGGTGTTCGTGCCGTGGGACAGCGTGTTTTATACCGGCGAATGGGAGCATTCGGGCCACCTCACCTACAGTTACGCCACGCACCACCGCCATACCTGCATTGGCGCGCGCGCCGGCTTTGGCGACCTGCTGATTGGCGCCGGCGCCCTGATGTGCGAGGCCAATGGCTTCGATCCGGGCAAGGAAACGCATTTGCGCGAACAGATGGTCGAGCTGATCACCATCACCGAAAGTTTTTATGCCTGCGGCGTGGCCGCCAGCGTGTACGGCAAGCCGGATGCGCACAGCCAGACTTTCATGCCCGACCCGGTGTTTGCCAACATCGGCAAGCTGCTGCTGGCCACCAAGATCTACGACATGCACCGCATTGCCCACTATGTGAGTGGCGGCCTGATCGTCACCCTGCCCGGCCCGGATGAAGACCACAACCCCGAAACCGGTGCGAAACTGTCGGAAGTGCTGCGCGCCAATCCGGACGTGCCTTACGAACAGCGCATTGAAACCGCCCGGTTCATTGAAGACCTGACGGCCGGCTACCAGGGCGGCTGGTACAGCGTGATCAGTCTGCACGGTGGCGGCTCGCCGGCGGCGATGAAGCAGGAAATCTACCGCAACTACCCGATCGGCTCAAAGGTGGAACTGGTCGAGCGCATCCTGGAGCGCGGCATTGCCGCCGATGGCTCGCCGGCCGCAGCCCCACACGATCCGCACCGCGCCATCACCCAAAACCGCCAGCCTGGCAGGTGCTGCGACACCGGTTGCACCGCGCCCGGCCAGCCGGTGATGATCGATTTGCCGGATGTGCAGGCCACCTTGCCGTCACGACGGGCTGACGCTCCCACGCTGGATCAGTAGCGGTTCAGGTGCCGGATGAATGGCTGTTCGTCGCGATATGCCGATATGCCAGCATGGGCGATGCCAAAAACCTGAGTAGCTATGATTTCGCGGCTGCGGGCAATTGGCTAAATTTGAGCAGGTGCGTTGCCAGCAGGGTTTCGGTCAGAAAGCACACCAGCGCTGACAGAAAACACATCACGCCGGCCAGAAAGCAGACGGTCGCGATCTTGAAAATCGGCAGTTCGCTGGTTTCGCCCAGAAACAGCAAGACGATGGTGGTGCCAATCAAAATGGAGCAAAACGTCAGCAAAGCCAGGCAGCCATTGACCAGCCAGCCCCGGTACCTGAGCCGGTGCAACTCGTCATACATCCGGGCTGCGCGTGCGTCCTCGACACCCCCGCTTTCAAGCGTGCCTTCAAGAAAACGGGCCCGGTCGATGATGCGCGCCAGCCGGCCCGCGACGGCGCCGATCATGCCAGACACGGCCGTCAGCAGAAAAACCGGGGCGACTGCCAGTTGTATGCCGTGGGTCACGGTCGCAAGGTCGGTCGCAAAATTCATCCGGGCTCCGCTGCATGGGGTGATGGGGCGATTATTTTCTCACGCGAAAATGCCAGGCTTCGACGCATGCAACGCAAGGAACCACCCCCAGCACCGCCTGCCTGAAACTTTTGAGTGTGTGGCAAAAGCCAGGCGGCGATCCGTTGGGTGAATCTCGGGAATCCGGTCACTGGCCTTTCATGCCATGCGCAGTCATGGAAATGACGCCGCCTGATGGGTCGACACGGACAATACGGCAAAAACCCAACAAGCCTTGACCCAAGATTTTGCGTGGCACACTGGCTGTCTGAACATTCTCCTGGCTCTTATTTATCTACCAAGGATCACCATGCTGCCCAACAAGGAAGGACAACACGTCCCCCAGGCCACTTTCAGGACGCGAACGAACGACAAATGGGTTGACATCACCAGCGCCGAGCTGTTTGATGGCAAAACCGTCGTGGTGTTCTCGCTCCCCGGCGCCTACACGCCGACCTGCTCGTCCACCCACCTGCCGCGCTACAACGAACTGGCCGGCACCTTCAAGGCGCATGGCGTCGACGAGGTGGTCTGCATATCGGTCAACGACGCCTTCGTGATGAACGAATGGGGTCGGGCGCAGGAAGCGGAAAACCTCACGCTGCTGCCCGACGGCAATGGCGAATTCACCGAGGGCATGGGCCTGCTGGTGGACAAGAGCAGCCTGGGGTTCGGCAAGCGCTCATGGCGCTATTCGATGCTGGTCAAAAACGGCACCATTGAAAAAATGTTCATCGAGCCGGAAAAGGAAGGCGATCCGTTTGAAGTGTCCGATGCGGACACCATGCTGGCTTACCTCGCCCCGGGCGCCAAGGCCCCCGAGCCGATCACGGTATTCACCAAGCCGGGCTGCCCGTTTTGCACCAAGGCCAAGTCGCTGCTGCGCG
>JBBSRS010000477.1:0-2607 GCA_038242795.1 Burkholderiales bacterium | reverse complement strand
CCTGGGTGGCTTCGCCGGGCGGCGTGTTGACCAGTTCATCGGCGGCCAGGCTGCCGACGTCCACATGCAGGTCGATGCGGTCGAGCAGCGGGCCGCTCAACTTTCCCTGGTAGCGCGACACGACGTCGGGCGAGCAGCGGCAGGCGCGCAGGCTGGAGCCCAGGTAGCCGCAGGGGCAGGGGTTCATGGCGGCAATCAGCTGGAAGCGCGCCGGAAACTCGGCCCGCTGCGCAGCGCGCGAAATCGTGATGTGGCCGGACTCCAGCGGTTCGCGCAAGGCTTCCAGCGCAGTGCGGGGAAATTCTGGAAGCTCATCGAGAAAAAGCACACCACGGTGCGCCAGCGAGATTTCGCCCGGGCGCGGTGGCGAGCCGCCGCCCACCAGCGCCACCGCGCTGGCCGTGTGGTGCGGCGCGCAGGTCGGCCGCACGGCCCAGTGGTCGAGCGTGAAGCGTCCGCCCAACGAGGCGACGGCAGCGGTTTCCAGCGCTTCCTCGGTCGTCATGGGCGGCAGCAGGCCGGCGAAGCGCTGCGCCAGCATCGACTTGCCCGAACCCGGCGCGCCGACCATCAAAATGCTGTGTCCGCCGGCCGCCGCAATTTCCAGCGCGCGGCGGGCGGCGGCCTGGCCCTTGACATCGGCCAGGTCGGGATAGGCGGGTTGGCGCGAAGGCGCGGCAGAGGCCACGCGCGTCCAGCCGTCGCTGGCTTCGGGAACAGCATCGCCCGGCAAGAACTGCCGCACCACGTCGAGCAGGTGCAGCGCGCGGTACACCTCGGCCTGCGGCACCAGCGCGGCCTCCTGCGCGCTGCCTTCGGGCAACACCAGCCGGGGCAAGGGTTGTGGCGCGCCGTGCGCTGGCCGGGCAATCGCCAGGCTCATGGCGAGGGAACCGCGCACCGGCCGCAGGTCGCCGCCCAGCGACAGCTCGCCGGCAAACTCATACCCCGCCAGCTTGCATGCATCGATCTGGCCGCTGGCCGCCAAAATGCCGAGCGCAATCGGCAGGTCGAACCGGCCGGAATCCTTGGGCAGGTCGGCGGGCGCCAGGTTCACCGTGATGCGCTTGTTGGCCGGAAACTCCAGCCCGGCATTCTGGATCGCCGAGCGCACCCGCTCGCGGGCTTCCTTGACTTCGGTATCGGCCAGACCAACCAGCGTGAAGCTTGGCAGGCCATTGGCCAGGTGCACCTCGACGCACACCGGGTGTGCCTGCAAGCCCAGCAGGGCGCGGCTGTGCACTAAAGACAGGCTCATGGGTCAGCTTTCGGTTCAATGCGCCAAAGTTGTGCGCAGGCGTTGCGCCAACATGGTGCGTTACAGGGTGTAAGCCGCTAGCGTAACGTGCGCGCAGCCCGCTGGGTCACAGGGCAGGGATGACAGCGGAAAAAAATCTGGCACGGTCCGTGCTTTTCAGCTGGTATCGATCTGTTATTTCAAGGAAAGCCGCTATGAAACTTGTCACCGCCATCATCAAACCGTTCAAGCTGGACGAGGTGCGCGAAGCCCTTTCAGGCATGGGCGTGCAAGGCATCACCGTGACCGAAGTCAAGGGCTTCGGCCGGCAAAAGGGCCATACCGAGCTGTACCGGGGCGCCGAGTATGTCGTCGATTTCCTGCCCAAGGTGAAGATTGAAGCGGCTGTGTCCGATGACCTGGTGGAACGTGTGATTGAAGCCATCGAGACCTCGGCCCGCACCGGCAAGATTGGCGACGGCAAGGTGTTTGTGTACGACCTGGAGCAGGTCGTGCGCATCCGTACCGGTGAAACCGGCAAGGAAGCGCTCTGACCTCACCCCTCTGAAAAAAACGAGAACCATTGCCATGAAAAAACTGATTGCTTCCCTGCTGCTGGGACTGAGCCTGCTCGGCACCGGCGTTTTCGCCCTGGCGCAGACCCCGGCAGAAGCGCCTGCCGCTGCTGTAGCCCCTGTATCCGCTGCGCCCGGCGCAACCCCCGCCAGGGCGGCAGCGGTGGCCGCCGGGGCGGCACCGGCTGCCGCCGAAGCCGCTGCCGCGCCGGCCCCGGTGCCCAACAAGGGCGACACCGCCTGGATGATGGTCTCGACCATCCTGGTGATTTTGATGGTCGTGCCGGGCCTGGCCCTGTTCTACGGCGGCCTGGTGCGCAGCAAGAACATGCTGTCGGTGCTGATGCAGGTCATGGTGACGTTCTCCCTGATCGTCGTGCTGTGGTTCATCTACGGCTACAGCCTGGCGTTCACCGAGGGCAATGCCTTCATCGGCGGCTTTGACCGGTTGTTCATGAAAGGCATCTGGGACAACGCCGCCGGCACCTTTGCCAACGCGGCCACCTTCAGCAAGGGCGTCGTGATTGCGGAAATCGTTTTTGCTGCGTTCCAGGCCACCTTTGCCGGCATCACCTGCTGCCTGATCGTCGGCGCCTTTGCCGAGCGCATCAAGTTTTCCGCGGTGCTGCTGTTCATGGTGATCTGGTTCACCTTCAGCTATGCACCGATGGCCCACATGGTCTGGTTCTGGATGGGCCCCGATGCCTACACCGCCGCCACCGTGGTCGATGCGATGAATGCCAAGGCCGGCTACCTCTGGCAGACAGGCGCGCTGGACTTTGCCGGCGGCACCGT
>JBBSRS010000476.1:0-2611 GCA_038242795.1 Burkholderiales bacterium | reverse complement strand
TGTGGAGCACGTTCCATTTTTCAGACGCCATCAAGCCGTAATAGATGCCGGTCAGCGCCGTGCCTGCCAGCGTGAAACCCAGCAGGGGAATCAGCACCCAGGCCAGGTGGTCGTCCTGTCCGTACATCCGCACCCGCTCGACCCCCCACCAGCCCAATGCTGCCGCCAGGGGATGCGCCCAGGCCCACAGGTCTCGCCAGCCATACAGGTAAAGCCGGTGCAGCCCGAACTGGCCACCGATGAAAGCCAGCCAGGCGGCGAGTGTCTTGTTTTTCTGACGAGGTGAATGCATGCGCTGGATTATGGAGCGGGCGGCTCGGCTGGCGACTCCGAACTGCCGGGTCCCAAGGTCTTTTGCATGATCACGATGTCGCGCCAGGCGCCGAATTTCCAGCCGCAGGCCTCGACGACGCCAACCTGCTGGAAGCCCACTGCGCGATGCACGCCCACCGACCCCCCATTGGCCGAATCGCCGATGATGGCCATGACCTTGCGTATCCCCGCCGCCTCGCAATGCGCCAGAAGTTCGGCCAGCAGGGCGCGGCCCAGACCCTTGCGGTCCAGACCGGGCGCCAGGTACACCGAGTCCTCGACCGAATACCGGTAGGCCGGACGCGGCTTGAACCAGTTGCCATAGGCAAAACCCAGAATCTCTCTGTCCTGTTCGGCCACCAGATAGGGCAGGCCTTTGGACAGCACATCGGTCCGCCGGGCCGCCATGTCGCTGGCAGTGGGCGGCTCGGTTTCAAAGGTGCCGGTGCCGTGCAGGACATGGTGGGCATAAACGGCGGTGATGGCGGCGATGTCTTCGTCGCGGCTGGGGCGTATGAGGGGCATGCTGGTGAAGGAAATGGAGTTTTCGGTCTTGCCATGGGTGGCGTCTGGCCGGCGTCGACCAGGGGAGGATTTTCCACTGAAAAACGGCCCGGCACGCGAAGCCAGCAGGAGCGCACGCTATAATCGCAGGCTTTGCAGCATTTCGCTGGCCGGGTGGCCATGTCGTGTGTCTCAAGCGCTGCAGGAATACTGGGGTTATTTTTACCCCGCCACCCAAGGATAAATCATGGTCGTCATCCGGCTTTCACGCGGCGGTTCTAAGCACCGTCCATTTTTCAACATCGTTGTGGCTGACAAGCGCGTTCGCCGCGATGGTCGCTTCATCGAGCGCATCGGTTTTTACAACCCGATTGCCAAAGGCGGCGAAGAAGGCCTGCGCATCGTGCAGGACCGCCTGACCCACTGGATCGGTGTTGGCGCCCAGGCGTCCCCAACCGTTCTGCGCCTGATCAAGCAAGGCGGCGCTTCGGTTGCAGTGTCTGCCGCTGAGCTGCCTGCTGAAGTCGCAGCAGCCTGATTTTCGATGATGCCTGGCCTTCAACCGTCCGTGGGTTTGACACCGTCAACCCTGCCAGAAGACGCGATCGAGGTCGGGCGCATTCTGGATGCATGGGGTGTCAAGGGCTGGCTCAAGGTCCTGCCGCACAGCAATGATCCGGAAGCGCTGCTTTCCGCTAAAACCTGGTACCTGCAAGCGCCCGACGCCAAGTTCAGGCCCGGCTTCAGCCTTTTTTCCGGGACCGTTTCCCTCAAGGTGGACGAGTCCAAAATCCATTCTGGCTCGGTCGTGGTCAAGTTCGCATGTCTTGACGATCGCACCCCCGCCGAAGCCTTGCGCGGCGCACGTATATTCTTGTCGCGCAGCAGCTTTCCAGTGGCTTCCTCGGACGAATACTACTGGGTCGACCTGATCGGCCTGAACGTGGTCAACCGCGAAGGCATTGCCCTGGGCTGCGTTCGCGACCTGATGACGACCGGCCCCCAATCGGTCTTGTGCATCGAGTTCACGAGCACACAAGAAGATGGCATAAGCGTCCTGGCCGAACGCATGATTCCCTTTGTCGCAGCCTATGTCGACAAAGTCGATATTGCCGGCAAAAACATCACCGTAGACTGGCAACCCGACTATTGAGTCGTGCTGCTGCCGAGTGGCCGCATGCCCTGCCGCATCCCGTTTTTTTGGTTTCGGCTTTCAAAGTAGTTTTTCATGCGCTTTGATGTCATCACCCTGTTTCCCGAGCTTTTCGCACCCTTCCTGACCAGTGGTGTGACGCGCCGCGCCTATGAATCCGGCCTGGTCGACGTCCGGCTGTGGAATCCGCGCGATTTTGCCGAGGGCCGCTACCGGCGTGTTGACGACCGCCCCTTTGGCGGCGGACCGGGCATGGTCATGCTGGCCGAACCGCTGACGCGTTGCCTTGAAAACCTGCGCGCCGACCGTCGGGTCTGCGCTGCGCCGGATGCACCCACGGTTCTTTTCTCTCCTGTCGGCGATGTGCTGACCCATGCGGGCGTTGAGCGCTGGTCAACCGGCAGCAGCGGGGCGGTGTTGATTTGCGGACGCTACGAAGGGCTGGACCAGCGCTTCATCGACACCCATGTCGATCATCAAATCAGCCTGGGCGACTTCGTGCTGTCGGGCGGAGAGATTGCCGCCATGGCCCTGCTGGATGCGGTGGCCCGGCTTCAACCGGGCGTGCTGAACGACGAGGGAAGCCACCAGATGGACAGTTTCAATCCTGCGCTCGATGGCCTGCTGGACTGCCCGCACTAC
>JBBSRS010000475.1:0-2613 GCA_038242795.1 Burkholderiales bacterium | reverse complement strand
CGGTAAAGCCTGAGCCGCAATGCAACGCGGCCGGTACATAACCGGCCGATTTTTTTAAGGCTCCTGAGAACCGGATTAAATTTTGTCGACAGTGTCTTTCAAGACTTCCTTGGCATCTCCCACCTTCTTCTGGGTTTTACCTTCGGCCTGGTTAACCAAACCCTTGGCTTGCTGCTCTGGACTGTCAATCAGCTCACCTGTTTTGGTTTGGACTTTGCCAGCAGCTTCCTTGAGGGCGCCCTTAACTTGATCGGTATTCATAAAACATCCTTTTGCTTCGGTTGGTAATGTATCAAGCGTACTACCCCCGCTTCATTCAACCTACCAGAGCAAACCGCAAGACTGCGTGGGTTCACTCCTACACATTGATGTTCAGCACGCTGGTAGGGATCAAGTGTCCATCTCCTCATTCAACAACCAGTTTCCAAAGCTGCAGATGGTTTAGTTTCTAATCGGATTCTTGCTTCGGGCAGGCATGAAAGTCGTCTTTTCTGCGAAGACGGGAATGACAAGGGCTTCAATCCATGTGAAAGGCCCAAGCCTATCCCTACAACCACGTTACCTCAGCCGCCAGCAGATAACCCGCGCCATAAACAGTGCGAATGGTCGTCGGGTGCTGGGGGTCGGATTCGAGCTTGCGCCGCAGCCGGGACACCCGCACATCGACACTGCGGTCGAGTGCCGACAGGTCGCGGTCGCCGCACAGCTGCTCGCGGTCCAGGATGCGGTTGGGCCGCTGCAAGAACTGCAGCAGCATGCGCGACTCGCCGGCGCTCAGTGTCCACGCTTCTCCACCCGGCGACGTCAGCAGGTTCGAGTCGGCCCGGAAACGCCAGCCGCCAAACTCGGCCATGTGCGACCGCGCAGGCGCTTGCGCCGGCCCGCCCGGCGCCTTGTCGCGGCGCCGCAAGATGCTGCGCACGCGGGCCACCAGTTCACGCGGCTCGAAGGGCTTGACCACGTAGTCATCGGCGCCCAGCTCCAGGCCCATGACCCGGTCGCTGAGGTAGCCGCGCCCGGTCAGCACCATCACGCCGCAGGCATGCTGCGCCTGCAGCTCGCGCACCACGTCCATGCCGTCGGCGTCGGGCAGGCCCAGGTCCACGATGCACAGGTCGGGCACCCGCACCAGCAGCAGCCGGCGCAGTTCCGCGGCCGTGTGGCATTCGACGGCCTCGAAACCGAATTCGCGCAGCGTGCTGCCGACCAGCCGGCAGATGTCGGTATCGTCGTCCAGCAGGTAGATGCAGCGCGGTCCCTCCGGCTGGCGGAACATGCCGGCAGTCATGCGCCCAGGCCGTCCAGCGCCTGCTGCAACTCGTTGGCGGTGAACGGCTTTTTCAGCAGCGAAATACCGGCGGGTGCGCCGCCGGGTGCGGCATCGCCGTCGGCGTAGCCACTGATCAGCAGGGCCTTCACATGCGGCGCGCGCTGGCTGGCCGCGCTGCACAGCGCCCGGCCATCCATGCCGCCGGGCATCACCAGGTCAGACACCAGAATGCCGACGGTGGGCACGCTGGCCAGCAGTTGCAGGGCATCGGCCGCATGGTCTGCTTCGATGACCGGATAGCCCAGGCCGACCAGCTGCAGCCGGATCACCCGGCGCACGTCGGCATCATCCTCGACCAGCAGCACCAGCGGACGCTGCGCGCCGAGCCGGCCGGCCAGCGCCTGCGGGCCCGGCAGCGATTCGGCTTCAAGCGCTTCGTCGTCGGTGCACGGCAGCACCAGCGTGACCACGCAGCCTTCGCCCAGCGCGCTCCGGATGCAGATGCCGCCGCCCGACTGCTTGGCAAAACCATAGACCATCGACAGCCCCAGGCCGCTGCCGGAGCCGAAACGCTTGGTGGTGAAAAAAGGCTCGGAGGCGCGCGCCTGCGTGGCCGCGTCCATGCCGACGCCGGTGTCGGACACGCTCAGCGCGACATAGCAGCCCGGCACCACATCGAATTCGGCCGCCTGCGCCGGGCCCAGCACCCTGCGCTCGGCCTTGATCGTCAACTGGCCGCCCTCGGGCATGGCGTCGCGCGCGTTCAGTGCCAGGTTGAGCAGGGCATTTTCAAGCTGCTGGGCATCGGTCAGGGCAAACACCGGCTCGTTCACCGGCGTGGCCGCGACGGCGACATGCGCCGGCAGGGTGCGCTTGAGCAGCAGCAATGTTTCATTCACCATGTCGGCGATGTTCACCGAGCGCAACGACAGCGGCTGCTTGCGCGCAAAGGCCAGCAGCCGCTTGATCAGCGAGGCGCCCCGGCGCGAGGCCTTGAGCGCCGGCAGCACGTATTCGGCCATGTCCGGCTCGTCGGGGTAGCGCTCCTGCAGCGTCACCAGGTTGCCGATCACCACCGTCAGCAGGTTGTTGAAGTCGTGCGCCAGGCCGCCGGTGAGCTGCCCGACGGCTTCCATTTTCTGCGCATGCACCAGCGCCGCCTGGGTGTTCTTGAGGTCGGTGATGTTGACCGACAGCACGAAACAGCCGGCCACCCCGCCCTCGGCGTCGAGTTCGGGCACCAGTTCGCTGCGCGCATACACCAGCCGTCCGCCGGGGCGGCGCATGGCGTATTCGTAGCTGACGCGCTCGCCCCTGAGCGCCCGGTGCACATGGTGCGAAAT
>JBBSRS010000474.1:0-2613 GCA_038242795.1 Burkholderiales bacterium | reverse complement strand
GGTGGTCGGCAGGCTGGCCCGCGATTACAACGCAGCACGCTTTGCCAGCACGCTGGCCATGCTGGCTGGTGCCGGACTTCCTCTTCTCAAAGCCCTGCAGGCAGCCGCCGAGACACTAAACAACCGCGCCATGCGCGCCGATGCACTCGACGCGCTGGTGCTGGTGCGCGAAGGCACACCGCTGGCCTCGGCCATCGGGCATAAAAAACGCTTCCCGGGGCTGCTGAGCATGTTTGCGCGCCTGGGCGAGCAGACCGGCCAGTTGCCGGTGATGCTGGACCGCGCTGCCAAGCAGCTCGGCACCGAGGTGCAACGCCGCGCGCTGCAGCTCGCCACCTTGCTGGAGCCGCTGCTGATCGTGGTGATGGGCCTGGTGGTGATGCTGATCGTTCTGGCCGTGCTGCTGCCCATCATCCAGCTCAACCAGCTGGCGCGTTAGAGCGCAATGGTATTGGCCAAAACGAATTTTTCAGCATCAAAAATGGCTTTTACGCAAGCGGAACAAGCGCTGGCAGCTATTGAAAAAATAGCAAAAAATACGGCACTTTCTGCATGACGTGGTGACCGCCAGGGCGGTTGTACGTCAAACCGGTCACCGGTGGCCAGTCAGGGCATCGGCCCGCAAGGGACGGGCAGCCATCGCCGGCCCAACAGACAAGTTACGCCTTCAGGTTCAGGGTGGCCGGTCCTGCAAAGCAGCCGCACGACCCTGGTCTCATGTTTTTCCTTGCGAAAAAGCCGGCACTTTGTCCTTTGGCACCGTGCCAAATTGCCAGATGCGGCCGGATACAACCGGCACGTAGGAAGCAGCCCACGTACGCTTGAGCTTGATGCCACTTTTCATGCTGTGCCGATGGAATTAGATTAGAGGCATCACCAACCTGAAAACTGAAAAGGATTAAATGATGAACACCGATCAAGTCAAGGGCGCGCTCAAGGAAGCAGCTGGCAAGGTTCAGTCCAAAACCGGCGAACTGATTGACAGCCCCGAACAAGAAGCCAAAGGGCTTTTGAAACAATCCGAAGGAAAGGTTCAGAAAAACGTTGGTGACGCCAAGGAAGTCGTCAAGGACTCCATCGACAAAATCTGATTCAGATTTACCTCTGAACCCAAACGGCTGGTACTTGTACCAGCCGTTTTGCTTTTGGGCCGTACAGCATGCCCTGCCGGCGCGTCAATTCTGCAGATTCGCACGCGCCGGCGAAACCTGCAACCCCGGAGAAATGCAGGTTTCCCTGTGTCAGCCCGTCGATTTCTGGTCGGCGATAGCCTGCCGAAAAACACGTGCCAGCGTGTCCGACGTGTAAGGCTTCAGGATGACTTCAAACGCGTAGTTGCCCTGTTCGGCCATGACCGAGTTGTAGCCGCTGGTCAACACCACCGGAAGGTCGGGGTACTGGCGCCTGACCTGTTCGCCGAACTCGAAACCGTCCATGCCGGGCATGACGACATCGGAGAAAACCAGGCCAAACCGCCCGGCGTCATCGGCCAGCAGCTTCAGTGCAGCGGCGGCGCTGGCAGCCCAGACGGGCTGGTAGTCCAGCACCTCGAGAATTTCGCAGGTGATCTGACCCAGTGCTTCGTTGTCCTCAACGATCAGGACACCGACACCCTCGCAGGACATGGCTGGTTCTGCCGGCACCGCTGTGGTTGAAAAATGCAACTCGTCGGTCTTTTCAGCGCGTGGCAGGTAGAGGGTGAAAACCGACCCCTTGCCGGGCTCGCTTTTGACATTCACCTCTCCGCCAGACTGCTTGGCAAAGCCGAAAACCTGGCTCAGGCCAAGGCCCGTGCCCCTGCCGGCTTCCTTGGTCGTGTAGAAAGGCTCGAAAATCGCTTCCAGTTTGTCCAGGTCAATGCCGCAACCCGTGTCGCTCGCCGAAATGGCTATGAAATCGCCCTGCCGGGGACCACGGTTCAGGCCAGCCGGTATCCTGTCGACTTCTTGCACCGCAATGACCAACTGGCCATTGGCATTCATGGCATCGCGGGCATTCACCGCCAGGTTCAACAAGGCGGTATCGAACTGGTTGACATCGGCCAGGGCGAAGCAGCCCTCCTGCACGCAAGACTGATGAAGAATTTCCATTCGTGACCCCAGCAGCGGTTTCACCAGGTCAATCACGCTTTGCACCTGTCCGTAGACATCGAACACCTCCGGAATCAGCGGCTGCTGGCGGGCAAAGGCCAGCAGCTGGCCGGTCAGTTTCACGGCGCGGCCCACCGTGTCATGGATCAACTCGAGGTAATAGTCGCAATGCTCTGCAGGAAGTCGATCACTGCGCAGCAGTTCGACCGACGAATTGATCACGGCCAGCAGGTTGTTGAAATCGTGGGCGACTCCCCCGGTCAGTTGCCCCAGTGCCTCCAGCTTTTGCGACTGGCGCAAGGCCGTCTCGGTGCGCAGCAGTTCAGTCGTGCGCTGCTCAAGCATCGCATTTGCCAGGTGAAGGTTCTTTTCCGCCAGCAGCCGCCGCTGTGAAATCCAGGTTCGTGCCGCGACTTCCTCGATCAGTGCGGTCTCAAGGTCCGTCCAGACTCGCGGCCGTGAATCCGCCACGAACAGCACGAGTGCAAGGCGGCCGTTGACGATCAGCGGCGACGCCATGAAG
>JBBSRS010000473.1:0-2625 GCA_038242795.1 Burkholderiales bacterium | reverse complement strand
GCGCGTTCCTTGCCGTCGGCACCCTTGACCTTGACCTTGTCAGCCCCTGCCCAGGTTTTGCCGCCATCTGCCGAGTAACCAATGTCCATGTTCTCTCCGTACGGACTGGCGGCCACCAGCGTGGTGTTGGCCGGAATGGGGTTGTTGATGACGATATTGCCCGCCGGTTTGGCGCTGACGTTCTTGAACGTGGAGGTGTAGAACACCACCGTGCCGGGAACGGCTTTTTGCACCGGGCCGCGCTTTTTCTCGACCTTGCCGTCGGCAGCCTTGACCTCGGTTTCGACCTCGGCGATGTTCTTGAATTCGATGCTGCCTGCCGCCGGGCGAGTTTGTGCATAGGCCAGGGGTCCGGCGGTGGCGGCCAGGCCCAGAAAGAGCAGGTTGATCAGTTTTTTGCGCATGGTGAGGCTCCAGGATTGAGAAAATCAGTTGACGGTGACTTTGAATTCAATGACGCGCGTGGCGGGCACCGGGGTGTTGCCGAACAGCACACTGACCGTGTTGGCTGCAAAGCCGGCGTTGTCGGTGTCGTTGGTATCGCTGCGCACGGCGCCATCGACGGTGATGCTGCCGGGCAGGTAGGTGGTGCTGGCGGGCAGGGGGTCGGCAAAGGAAAAGTTCTCGGCAATGCCGGCACCTGTCAGGGCCAGCACGATGCGGTAGGTCAGCACCGAGCCGGGCATGACCAGCGGGCCGCCGAGCGTGTCCCGCACAGCCGCCATGGTTTTGACGAGACTGAGGGATATGCCCGAGACGATGTAGCTGCCCAGGGCGCTTGCCTGCCCGCGGCTGCCGCCAACCACCGCATCCACGCCGCCCTGGCCCAACCCTGCCAGCGTGGTGCCGGGCAAGGCGCCTGGCGCACCGGGCGTCGCGGAACTTGCGGCCAGGCTGACCTTCCCCAGCGCGGCAATGGACAGCGAAGGCGCAATGCTGCTAAAAACATAAACGTGTCGGCTGGCACCGGCTGCCAGCATCGGGTCATTGATGCCCGGCTGGTAGACGATGTCGGCATTGGGCCCGGTGGACTGGAAACCTGCCTGGGCGCCGCTTTCAAGATAGATGGCGCCAGCGGCTGCATTTGCCGGGTCGAACTGGTCGCCCGTCAGCTGGTTGTTGCGTGACAGCTGGAAGGTTTCCGTGCCGTTGCCGGTGTTGGTGAGCACAAAGTCCAGCGACTTGCCGGGATCGGGTGAATTGACCGGCACGGAACTGGCGTCCTGCCACGTCAGCACCAGTTCGATGACCTCGGCCACCACCACCACCGGGGCAACTGCGGTCACCGTCGTAGGAAGGCCCCCTGCCATGGAATAGGTCAGCGTCGCCGAGTTGGGAATCAGGGTGCCTGCCGGCGCGCTGGCGGCCAGGCTTGCAGTCCCCAACAAACCGGCCATGGCGACCACCAGGGCCGCCCTTGCCGGCCAGCCCACCAGAAGCCTCCTGAAAAAACAGACCGCCAGAGCCAACCCGGCGACCATCCGGATGGCCGCCCACCATGGCATGCCGTGAAGGAGTTTCATGGTGTTCAAAGCAACCGCCTGGGGTCCGGGGCTGGAAAAACGCGGGCAGTTGATTGGCACAGAAGAGGGTCGCTAACTTTGATACATATTTGATATAACGTAACTTTATGTGTTAAACGTCTCAAACTTTGTTTTAGCCACGAAAAATCCACCTAAAAGCCCAAAAAGCCACACTTCTCAGGTAATTTGCATAAAAAACGGATGCGTGAGGCGCTTTAAGAAACTTTTTGTTTCATTTGAAAGCTACTCAAAAAGACGAGGAAACGTTCTATTTGATAGTTTTTTTGTTACAAATTTTCAGATTGCCATGGCTTGGCTGCGCATGCGTTGCTAAAGGGAATGAACGCTTTCTGTCTGGAAATGCATCTGTGCAAAAAAAAGGGCCGTGCACATGGGTTGCATCTAGGAAAAACCTTTTCATGTGCAAACAGGCTGCGTCTTCAGTGCAGGCGGGGCATGCACGTCGGGCCCTCCGGCGTGGCCGCAAAAGGCGAAGCGGTGTGGCGGATTACGCCACCTCCTTGCTGTTCAGCGCACGCCGTCCCGCAAGCGCACAAACACTTTCCAGAACGCGGCGTCCTGCGTTGTCGCGAAATTGATGCGCATCAGCGTGCCGGGCTTGCGCACCGCATGAAACAGCGAACCGGGCGCGATCAGGTAGTCCTCGTCCAGCAGGCGCTGCGCCAGCGCGTCGGTGTCCACGCCGGTCTCCACCCAGCCGAACAGGCCTGCGGGCTCTGCGGCAAAGCTGCAGCCGTGGGCCAGCGCCAGCTTGACACTGCGCACGCGTGCCTGGTCGAGCCGGCTGCGGATGCGCTCGGCGTGGCGGCGCAGCTGGCCCTGGTCGATGCACCAGGCCAGGGCTTTTTCCAGCAACGCGGGGGTGGTCAGGGTGGCGAGCAGCTTGGTGTTGAGAAGGCGATCGACCAGCTCGGGCGGCGCGGCCATGAAGCCCACGCGCCAGCCGGGCGCCAGGATCTTGGAAAACCCGCTGACGTAAATCGTGCGCTGCAGGCCATCCAGCGCGCACAGCCGCGTGGCATGGTCAGGCGCCAGGTGGCTGTAGGTGTCGTCCTCGGTGATGTGGAAGTCGTACTGGCTG
>JBBSRS010000472.1:0-2628 GCA_038242795.1 Burkholderiales bacterium | reverse complement strand
TCGGCCTGCCGGCCAGCCGCCCCAGCCAGGCGGCCGGCCGGCTGGCGCAATGGATGGACGGGGTGAAAAGCGTGCAGCGCGGCGAACTGGCGCTGAAAAGCTATGACGGTGTCGACGGCGTCGCGCAGCGCCTGATGAAGACCAACCCCCGGCTGACCCAAGACAAGGCGCTCTGGCTCGCCAGCCACTGGGCACGGCCCGATGCGTCGGGCCAGTGGCGGATTCTGGGCAATCCGGCGCACAAGATCCCGAGCGCGCAGCTTTACCGGGTCGACGAAGCGCAGGAAATCTACCAGCGCATCAGCGCACCGGTGCTGGCGGTCGAGGCGTCGAGTGACTCGATGGCGCAGTGGTGGAAAGGCAAGTACTCGCTCGACGAATACCATGAACGGCTCAAGCACGTGCCCGACGCGCGGGTGGCCGTGGTCGAGGACGCGGGCCACATGCTCCACCATGACCAGCCCGAGGTGCTGGCCCGACTGATCGAAGCTTTTCTGGCCTGAAGCGCTGCGGCACCAGCGCCGGTGAGGGGTGAGAAGATGACGGGTTTTTAGGGCAAACTTGACGCTTTTTGTCCCTTTGTCGCGCAAAGCCCCTCTCCATGAACGATTTGCAACCTGTCAACCAGCACAGCTTTCGCCGCATCCTGTCGCGCAACATCAGTTTTCCGCTGGGGCTGGGCGCCCTGAGCGCCGTGCTTTTCCTGGTCCTGATTCTCTACCTGCTGTCCATCCTGAACGGGGTGGAACACTCCGAGCGCGTCATTGGCAACGCCAACCAGGTGGCCCGGCTGAACTCGGAAATGGAGTCGGGCATGCGCGGCTTCCTGGTAACCGGCGACGATGCCTTCCTTCAACCCTACGAGGTGGCCTTGTCCCGTTTTGACAGCGAGGTCACGACCCTGACCGCCATGGTCAACGACAACCGGGTCCAGGTGGCCCGGCTCCAGCGGATCACCGGCCTGCAGGAGCAATGGAACGAGTTTGCCCGGGAGTCCATTGCCTTGCGGCGCGGCAATCTGGACTACGTCGCCTTGGCGCGCACCAGCCGTGGCAAGCGCCTGAAAGACGAGATCCGGCAGGAAATGGCCGGCTTCATCGCCATGGAGCAGCGGCTGCTGATGGAGCGCAACGAAGCGGCGCGCAACACCACGTTCTGGAGCGTGCTGGCTTATCTGCTGTTCACGCTGGGCGTCAGCGGCCTGCTGGCGTTTCGGGGACGGCGCGAACTGCTGAGCCTGTCGGTCAATTACAACGAAGTGCTCAACCAACAAACCAGCCATGCCGCGCTGCTCCAGCAGCAGGCGTGGCTGCGCAGCGGTCAGACGCGGCTGGCCGAAAAGATGCTGGGCCAGCCGGACATGGCGCGGCTGGGGCACAGTGCGCTGGAATTCCTGACGCACTACCTGGATGCCCCGGTGGCGGCGCTTTACAGCCAGGAAAGCGACGGCGCGCTCAGACGCGTGGCGGCCCATGGTTTCACCCCGGCAAGCGAGCAGATCGAGCAGACTTTCTACAGCACACAGGGGCTGGTGGGGCAGGCGGCGCTGGAAAACCGCATTGTCCGGCTGGACGACGTGCCGACCGGCTACCTGAAGGTGACGTCGGGACTCGGGCAGGCGGCGCCGCGCCATGTGCTGGTGGTGCCACTGCACCACGATGCGCAGGTGACGGGTGTGGTCGAGATGGCTTTTTTAAGGGAACTGCAGCCGCGCGACATCGAACTGGTCGAGCTGTTGGCACACACCATCGGCACCGCACTGCATGGCGCGGTGTACCGCCAGCGCCTGCAGGAGGCGCTGGGCGAAACCCAGCAACTCAATGAAGAGCTGCAGGTCCAGCAGGAAGAACTTCGCACGGCCAATGAAGAACTGCAGGAGCAGTCGCAGATCCTGCAGCAGTCGCAGGCGACGCTGGAAAACCAGCAGGCCGAACTGGAGCAGACCAACGAGCAGCTGGCCGAGCAGGCGCTGTCACTGGACCAAAAGAATTCGGCCCTGCGCCAGGCACAGACCGACCTGGAAGCACGCGCCGAGGAACTGACGCGCGCCAGCCGCTACAAGTCCGAGTTCCTGGCCAACATGTCGCACGAGTTGCGCACGCCGCTGAACAGCTCGCTGATCCTGGCCCAGCTGCTGTCCGAAAATCCGAAAGGCAACCTGACCGACGAGCAGGTGCGGTTTGCCCAGTCGATCCATTCGGCCGGCAATGACCTGCTGAACCTGATCAATGACATCCTGGACATTTCCAAGGTGGAAGCCGGCAAGCTCGAACTGGTGCCGGAACAGGTCACGCTGGCCGCCCTGGTCGACGCGCTCAAGACCAGCTTCGAGCCGCTGGCCCGGCAGAAAAAGCTGGCCTTTGAAGTGCAGATTGCACCAGGCACGCCGGCAGCCCTGCTGACCGACCGCCAGCGGGTCGAACAGATCTTGAAAAACCTGCTGTCGAATGCACTCAAGTTCACCGCAAGCGGCGCTGTCCGCCTGCAACTGGCGCCCGACGCCGCCGGGGGCATTGCGCTGGCGGTGCAGGATTCGGGCATTGGCATCGGCCAGGAACAGCAGGACATCATTTTCGAGGCCTTTCGCCAGGCCGACGGCACCACCAGCCGGCGTTACGGCGGCACCGG
>JBBSRS010000471.1:0-2632 GCA_038242795.1 Burkholderiales bacterium | reverse complement strand
TGAGCAAGCCCAGCTGTTCAATCGCCGTCGCCAGCGTGATGACGGGCTGCGCCATCAGTGCCTGTGTCACCTTGAGCAACTGCGCCAGCGTGGTCGGCCGCGGTTCTTCGGAACCCAGGGAATCAGGTCGAGTGGGAAGAAAACCGGAGGGTGTAAACAAGGACGCCTTTGTGCTGACTGCGGGGAAGAAGATTTCATTGTGCGGGTCGGTGCCGACAGGACACTGACCTCCGTCAATAGAGTGACGGTTAATGGGCGAGTATTTTGTTGCCCAGCATGGCCGCTGAAGCCTGCGTTTTCAGCGGCCAGAATGGGTCAGGCGGCCACACCCTGTTCAAGCGCCAATGCTGTTGAAAAATTTTTATCAGGCAAAAAAATTATTCACTCGCCAGAAATTCCGAAACCGCTAGTATCAAGCGCTTCAGGAGACAAGCCAATGACCGTGATCACCACCATCGAAGACCTGCGCGTGCTGGCGCAAAAACGCGTTCCCCGCATGTTTTACGACTACGCCGACTCCGGCTCGTGGACCGAAGGCACCTACCGCGCCAACGAGACCGATTTCCAGAAGATAAAGCTGCGCCAGCGCGTCGCGGTGAACATGGAAAACCGCTCGACGGCGACCAAGATGGTCGGCATCGACGTGAAGATGCCGGTGGCGATCGCGCCGGTCGGCCTGACCGGCATGCAGCATGCCGACGGCGAGATCAAGGCGGCCAAGGCGGCTGAAAAGTTCGGCATTCCCTTCATTCTCTCGACCATGAGCATTTGCTCGATCGAGGACATCGCCGCCCACACGCAGCGCCCTTTCTGGTTCCAGCTCTACATGATGCGCGACCGCGAGGCCATGGCCGCGATGATCGAGCGCACCCGCAAGGCCGGCTGCACGGCGCTGGTGCTGACGCTGGACCTGCAGGTCATCGGCCAGCGCCACAAGGACCTGAAGAACGGCCTGACGGCGCCGCCCCGGCCGACGATTGCCAACATCATCAACCTGATGACCAAGCCGCGCTGGTGCCTGGGCATGGCCGGCACGCGCCGCCGGACCTTTGGCAACCTGGTCGGTCACGTGAAAGGCGTGAGCGACATGAACTCGCTGTCCGCCTGGACCAACGAGCAGTTCGACCCGCGCCTGTCGTGGGCCGACGTCGCCTGGGTGAAGGAAAAATGGGGCGGCAAGCTGATCCTCAAAGGCATTCAGGATGTCGAAGACGCGCGGCTGGCGGTGCAAAGCGGCGCCGACGCCATCGTCGTGAGCAACCATGGCGGCCGCCAGCTCGACGGCGCGCCGTCGAGCATCTCGGCGCTGCCCGAGATCGTCGAGGCCGTCGGCTCGGACATCGAGGTGTGGATGGACGGCGGCATCCGTTCCGGCCAGGACGTGCTCAAGGCCTGGGCGCTGGGCGCGCGCGGCACGCTGATTGGCCGCGCCATGGTGTACGGCCTGGGCGCCATGGGCGAGGCCGGCGTGACCAAGGCGCTGCAAATTATTCACAAGGAACTCGACATCACCATGGCGTTTTGCGGCCACACCGACATCAACACGGTGGACAAAAGCATCCTGCTGCCGGGCACTTTCGATTTCAAAAATTCCTGATCACAGCCCGGCAAGGCTGTGGCCTTGCGCGGTTTAGCGTTTCAGGAAATCCAGCAGGTCGCGCGTCACACGCGCCTTCTCGGTGACCAGCAGGCCATGCGGCGCACCGTCGTATTCCAGCAGCGTCGAACCGGCGAGGCCCTTGGCGGCAGCCCGGCCGGCAGCGTCGATCGGCACGGTGTTGTCGCCGGTGCCGTGGATGATCAGCGTCGGCACCTTGAACGCCGCCAGGTCCGGACGGAAATCGGTGGTCGCGAATGATCCGGCGCAGGCCAGCGTGGCCTTCAGGCTGGCCTGCATCGCCACCTGGCGCGACCAGTCGATGACTTCGTCGCTGACCGGGCTGGACAGCATGCCGACGCCGTAGAAATCCTCGAAAAACTTGCCGAAGAACTCGGCCCGGTCTTCCTTCATGCCAGCGGTCATCTTGTCAAACACCGCTTGGGGGGTGCCCTTGGGGTTGTCGTCGGTTTTCAGCATGAAAGGCACGACCGACGACACCAGCACCGCCTTGGCCACCGACTTGCCGCCATGCCGCGACATATAACGCGCCACCTCGCCGCCGCCCATTGAAAAGCCGGCCAGCACCGCATCCTGTGCGCCGGTCTGCTCGATCACGGCGGCCAGGTCGTCGGCCAGCGTGTCGTAGTCGTAGCCGCTCCACGGCTGCGAGGAACGGCCGAAACCCCGGCGGTCGTAGGCAATGGCGCGGTAGCCGGCGTCGGCCAGTGCCATGGCATGGTCGTCCCAACTGTCGGCCGACAGCGGCCAGCCATGCAGCAGTATGACCGGCTGGCCGTTGCCCCAGTCCTTGACGTACAACTCGGTCTTGTCGGCGGTGGTGACGGTGTTCATGAGGAAGAGTCCTTTAAATGGCAAGCAAAGCAGACCATTGTTCAAGAAACAGCCTTGGCGTCTATCGGCAAACACCTGGCCGGACCGTCAGCTATCGCCGCTCAAGACGTGGCGGCCACGTGTGGACTTGCCAGCGTCAAGTGTGGCCTGATCAACGCGCTTGAAGCGACGTTGAGTCGC
>JBBSRS010000470.1:0-2640 GCA_038242795.1 Burkholderiales bacterium | reverse complement strand
CAGCTTGGGGAAGATGGAGGCGGGCGCCACCATGAACCCCAGCCGCAGCCCCGGCGCCAGTATTTTGGAGAACGATCCCAGGTAAATGCAGCCTTCCGGGTGGCGCGCGGTCAGTGGCAGCGGTGGCGGCGTGTCGAACCACAGGTCGCCGTAGGGGTTGTCCTCCACCAGCGGCAGGCCCAGGCGCGCGGCCTCGGCGCTGAGCGCTGCCCGGCGCTCCTCCGGCATGGTGCGGCCGGTCGGGTTCTGGAAGTTGGGCAGCACGTAGAAAAAGCGTGCGCCTTCGGCTTTGGCGGCCAGGTCGGCCATGTCCACGCTGACGTCATCGCTGGCAATGCTGACAATCTCGGGCTCCATCGGCGCAAAGGCCTGCAGTGCGCCAAGATACGTCGGCGTTTCGACCAGCACGCGGCTGCCTTCGTCAATCAGCACCTTGGCGATCAAATCAAGCCCTTGCTGCGAGCCGGTGGTGATCAGCACCAGCGCCGGGTCGACGTTCCACGGCAGCATCGAGGCCACCATGTCGAGCAATGGCGCATAGCCTTCGCTGGCCGCGTACTGCAGCGCCGCATCACCGTCTTCGCGCAACACCTTTTCGCAGGCGGCACTGAATTCGCTGACCGGAAAGGTCTTGGGGGAGGGCAGACCGCCGGCAAAACTGATGATGCCGGGCTTTTCGGTGACCTTCAGGATCTCGCGGATCACCGAAGGGTTCATTTTTTCGGCGCGTCGCGCCTGCGTCCATTTCATTTGAATCTCCTGTTAATAACCCGATTGTCAGACAGATGGGCAGTGGCAGCCCGGATCAGCCTTTGGTGGCCAGCGGTTTGGACGCAGCCCCGTTCACCGGCATTTTCTTGCCGATGAACACTGTCGCCATCACGCCCAGGCCAAAGCCCAGCGTCGCCGCATCCAGCCGTTCGCCCAGCAGCGGCACGGCAAACAGCATTGACAAAAAGGGCTGCACCAGCTGCACCTGGCTGACCCGCACCACGCCGCCCAGCGCCAGGCCGCGGTACCAGGCAAAAAAACCGATCCACATTGAAAACACCGCCAGATAGGCAAACGCCCCCCAGCTCGCCCAGCTGATGCTCTGGCTGGCGGGTGGCGCGTGGATGAAGGCCAGCGGCAGCGAAACCGGCAGCGAGATCACCAGCACCCAGCAAATCACCCGCTCGGCGCCCAGCGAAGTTGTCAGCCGCGCGCCGCCGATGTAGCCCAGTGCCGCGCTGAGCATGGCCAGCAGCAAAAACACATCGGCCAGCTGCAGCACGAGATGGCCGTTGCCATCGCCCGAGCGCAGCGCCATGAACACCAGCACCAGCAATGTTCCGGTCACGGCGCAAGCCCAGAAGGCCAGGCTCGGACGTTGACGGAACCACAGCGCCGCCATGCCAGCCGTGGCCAGCGGCAGCAGACCGGTGACCACCGCGCCGTGCGTGCTCGGAACATGTTGCAGGGCCAGCGACAAAAACAGCGGAAATCCGACCACCACGCAAACCGCCGTGAAACCCAGCAGGCGCCATTGCCGGCCCTGCGGTTTTTGCCGGTGGCCGCGCCAAAAGCCAAAACCCAGGTAAAGCAGTGACAGCACGCCGGCCACGGCCGCCCGGCCAAAGGTGGTGAACCAGGGCGACAATTGCGGCGATTCGATCGACCCCACCGCCAGTTTGGTCATGGGCAGCGTGACTGAAAAAATCACGATGCCCAGCAAGCCAAGCCATAGCCCCTTGTTGATCTGCGCGTTGTCCAATGGCGGGTTCACAGGAAAAGCATCCAGAGGGCGGTGACCACCAGCACGGCGGCCATGGTGCGGTTGAACACCACCAGCCGGCGGCCTGACCCCTCGGGTCCGGCCAGCCAGTCGCGCAGCAAAGAGCCTGCCAGCGCATACGTCAGGTTGCTGGCAAAGGCAAAAGCCAGCATCACCGGCACCACCACCGCCATGCGTTGGCCAGGATCGGCGCGGCCGGCCACCCAGCCGCTGACAATCGCCAGCGCCAGCATCCAGGCCTTGATGTTGACGAACTGCAAGGCCGCGCCCTGCCAGAAAGTGATGTTGAGCCGCGCCGCATCGGCAGCACTCAACTGGCGCGTGCGTGCTATTTTGGATGCCAGCCACAGCAGGTAGGCCACGCCGACCAGCTTGATGGCCCAGCCCAGCAGCGGCACCGCCAGCACCAGCGTTCCCAGCCCCAGCGCGCAAATGCCCAGCAGCACGCCCCATCCGACCGGCACGGAGCAGACAAAAGGCATGGCGCGCTGCAGGCCATGGTTGGCCGCGAGCGCGGTGGACAGCGTGGTGTTGGGGCCGGGCGTGAAACTCATGGCCGTGGCCAGGACGAGCAGCGCGGTAAATTCTTGCCAGTTCATGGCAGCGACTTTATAGTTTGCAGCAGCACACTGCCGATACAGTTCAAGCCACAAATAAAAAAACTGTATTGCCCGTTTTGACAGCACACGGCAGCACCGCTGCCAGAAATGCCCTGCCATGTTGATGAAAATCGCTTCCCAGTCCCTGGCAGAGCAGCTTTGTGCGCGCTTTGCCGAACGCATCCGCACCCGTTTGCTGTCGCCCGGCACGCGCCTGCCATCGGTGCGGCTGTGTGCCGAGCAGCAATCCGTGAGCGTGTCCACCGT
>JBBSRS010000469.1:0-2643 GCA_038242795.1 Burkholderiales bacterium | reverse complement strand
TCGTCGTGTTCATCTATGCGGCGTTGCTCGCCGCCATTTCAGGCTGGCTGTATGCGCACTTCCTGAGATTCCTCAGCCCGGGGGCGTTCAACGTCAACATCGGCATCGAGTACCTGTTCATGGCGGTGGTGGGCGGCGCCGGTCACCTGTGGGGCGCGGTGCTGGGTGCGGCGCTGATCACCTTGCTGAAAGAGCAGCTGCAGGATATTTTGCCCAGGCTGCTGGGCACCAGCGGCAATTTTGAAATTGTCGTCTTCGGCCTGCTGATGCTGCTGGTGCTGCAGCACTTTGCCGATGGCCTGTGGCCGCGCCTGGCAGGCTGGACGCAGCGCTGGATACGGCCAGCCAGGGCGGCCAAACTTGCTGCGGCGTCAGGGCATGCCCCCACCCTTGCGCTGGCCACACGCGCCCTGCCCCCGGCCGGAGAAATCGTGCTGCAGGCCAGCCATGTCAGCAAGCGCTTTGGCGGCCTGGTGGCCAACAACGACATCCACATGAATGTGAAGGCCGGCGAGGTGCATGCGCTGATCGGCCCGAACGGCGCCGGCAAAAGCACCTTTTTCAACATGATCTCGGGCGTGGACGACCCGACATCGGGCGAAGTGCTGCTGGCCGGCAAGCCGATGCAGGGCCAGCCGTCGCGCCACTTCGCCGCGCTGGGCATGGGCCGGACCTTCCAGCATGTCCGGCTGCTCGGCCAGCGCAGCGTGCTGGAAAACGTGGCGCTGGGTGCGCACCGGCGCGGCCGCAGCGGCTGGCTGGCCTGCATGCTGCGCCTGGACCGCGCCGAAGAGGCGGCGCTGATGCTGGAGGCGCGCCGGCAGCTGGAGCGCTGCGGCCTGGCGGCACTGGCTGCTCAGCCCGCCGCCTCGCTGGCGCTGGGCCAGCAGCGCATCATTGAAATTGCCCGCGCGCTGGCGGGCCAGCCCAGCGTGCTGCTGCTCGACGAGCCGGCCGCCGGCTTGCGGCACCTTGAAAAGCAGGCGCTGGCCACGCTGCTCGGTCAGTTGCGCGCCGAAGGGCTGGGCATTCTGGTGGTGGAACACGACATGGAGTTCGTCATGAAACTGGCTGACCGCATCACGGTGCTGGAGTTCGGGGCGGTGATTGCCGAAGGCACGCCGGCCCAGGTGCAGGCCAACCCGCGGGTGCTGGAGGCCTACCTCGGTGGCGCCGATGACTTCGGAGGCATGACCGCATGAGCGCGCCGCTGCTGGAACTGGACGGTTTCTGTGTGTCCTACGGCGCGGTGCAGGCCGTGCACCAGGTCGGGCTGCGCGTCGGCGAGGGCGAGATCGTCACCGTCATCGGTCCCAACGGCGCGGGCAAGACCACGCTGCTGGGCGCGGCCATGGGGTTGCTGCCGTCGCAAGGCAGCCTCACCCTGGCAGGCGAACGCATCGCACGGCCAACCGTCGAGGCGATGGTGGCGCGCGGCGTGGCGCTGGTGCCGGAAAAGCGCGAACTGTTTGCCGAAATGTCGGTCGAGGACAACCTGCTGCTCGGCGGCTTTTCGCGCTGGCGCCGGGGCCAGCGCGACCAGAAAAGCCGCATGCAGGAGGTGTTTGCCATCTTTCCGCGCCTGCAGGAACGCCGGGCGCAGCTGGCCGCCACGCTGTCGGGCGGCGAGCGCCAGATGCTGGCCATCGGCCGGGCGCTGATGGCGCGGCCGCGCCTCCTGATGCTCGACGAGCCGTCGCTCGGACTGGCGCCGCTGATCGTGCGCGAAGTGCTGCAGGTGGTGTCGTCGCTGCGCCGCCATGGCGTGTCGGTGCTGCTCGTCGAGCAGAATGCGCGCGCCGCCCTGCAGGTGGCCGACCAGGCCTATGTGCTGGAAACCGGCGCTGTCGCCCTGAGCGGGCCGGCGCAAGAATTGCTGCACGACCGCCGCATCATCGACACCTACCTCGGCCTGGGCGGCAGCCATGCGCCGGCTGTGGCCTGAGGCCGGCGCCCGTTCGCAGCGCTGGCATTTAGGGTGTCCAGCAGCTTGATGCTGCTTAATTCATAGCTACTATCGCACACCCTGCTTGCGCAAAATGCTTTTTTTACATAAAAATCGTAACTACAAGGCCTTCCCGATGGGTGCTTTCCGGCGTTGAGGGAGGTGCGGATTGGCGCCTCCCAGAATCCGAATCAGAATCCGCTCCCGTCAGTCCCGTTCTGGCTGGGCCTGTGATGAGGGGCAAAAGCGGGATCAGGGCCGCGCGCTGTTTGAGCGAAACGCAGTGAAGCGAGTTTGCGCGGACCCCCGCTTTTACCGCTCATCACAGGTTGCCCGTAGCGAAGCGCAGGGACCCAGACAGCCGGGTCGCCTTTTCTTTGGTGACTTTCTTTTGGCGAAGCAAAAGAAAGTTACTGGCCGCCGGGCCACTCCCGGCCAGCCGGCCCCAAGCAAAGTCTCAGTCGGGAATCAACCCGCGAAATCGACTTTGCAGCTACCAAAAATCACTTGATCCACAGCCGGATCGAATCCCACGCCCGGCCAAGAATGCCGGCCTCTTCCACGGCCTCCAGCGCCACCAGCGGCACCTCGGCCATGGGGGCGGGGTCGTCGCCGGTCATGATCTTCAGGCTGCCGACCAGCTGGCCCTTCTTGAAAGGCGCGACCAGCGGCTCGGGCCGGGCGACCTGGGTCTTGAG
>JBBSRS010000468.1:0-2657 GCA_038242795.1 Burkholderiales bacterium | reverse complement strand
TTTTTTTAGGCGTGATGTGCCCAAAAGGGCAATAAACCAAGATCAATGCCTGAAGTGGCGCACGCCGGTCAGCACCATGACCACGCCGTGCTCGTCGGCGGCATCAATCACTTCCTGGTCGCGCATCGAGCCGCCGGGCTGGATCACACACGTTGCGCCGGCATCCACCACCACGTCCAGGCCATCGCGGAACGGGAAAAAGGCGTCGCTCGCCACCGCCGTGCCCTTGAGCGACAGGCCGGCATGCTCGGCCTTGATGCTGGCGATGCGGGCTGAATCGAGGCGGCTCATCTGGCCTGCGCCCACGCCCATGGTCATGCCACCGGCGCAAAACACGATGGCGTTGGACTTGACGTATTTGGCGACGGTCCAGGCGAACAGCAAATCCTGCAGCTGCTCAGGGGTGGGCTGCAGCTTGCTGACCACCTTCAGGTCGGACAGCAGCAGTTCGTGGTTGTCGGCGGTCTGCATCAACAGGCCCGAGCCGACGCGCTTGATGTCGATCAGGTTGCGGCCCAGCTCCCAGGCCGTTGGGCCACCCGGCGGCAGGTCGATCTGCAAAATCCGTACGTTGACCTTGGTCTTGAACACTTCCAGCGCCTCGGGCGTGAAGCCAGGAGCCATCAACACTTCGACGAACTGCTTTGAAATTTGTAGCGCTGCAGGCCCGTCCACTGTGCGGTTGAGGGCAATAATGCCGCCAAATGCCGAAGTCGGATCGGTCTTGAAAGCCTTGCTGTAGGCCTCCAGTGCATCCACGCCCACGGCCACGCCGCACGGGTTGGCATGCTTGACGATGACGCAGGCCGAATCGGTGAAGCTCTTGACACATTCCCAGGCGGCATCGGCGTCGGCAATGTTGTTGTACGACAGTTCCTTGCCCTGCAATTGCTTGGCCGTGACCAGCGAGCCCGGCGCGGGATGCAGGTCGCGGTACAGCGCGGCCTGCTGGTGCGCGTTTTCGCCATAGCGCAGGTCCTGCAGCTTGGTGAACTGGCTGTTGGACTGGCCGGCGAACAGCGAGCGCTCGGGCACATAGGCCGGCGACAGCTTGGCGGCGTCAAACGTCACCGACGCCAGGTAGTCGCTGATGGCGCCGTCGTACTGGCTGATGCGGTTGAAGGCGGCCACTGACAGGGCAAATTTGGTTTTGTCGGTCAGTTTGCCGTCGGCCTTGAGTTCGGCCAGCACAACAGCGTATTGCGACGCGTCGGTCAGCACGCCGACATCTTTCCAGTTCTTGGCCGCCGAGCGCACCATCGCCGGGCCGCCGATGTCGATGTTCTCGATCGCGTCCTCCAGCGTGCAGCCGGGCTTGGCCACGGTCGATTCAAACGGGTAGAGGTTGACCACCAGCAAATCAATGGTGTCGATGCCGTGGGTTTGCAGCGCCGCCATGTGCGCGGGCAGGTCGCGCCGGGCGAGCAGGCCGCCGTGGATTTTCGGGTGCAGCGTCTTGACGCGGCCGTCGAGCATTTCCGGAAAACCGGTGTGGTCGGCCACTTCGGTCACGGGCAGGCCAGCATCGGCCAGCAGCTTGGCGGTGCCGCCGGTGGACAGCAGCGTGATGCCCAGTGCGTGCAGCGCCTGGGCGAATTCAAGGATGCCGGTTTTGTCGGAAACGGAAATCAGGGCGTTCATGGGCTTCTTTGTTGAAAATGCAGAAGTGCGGAATAACCCGCACCTAAAAAATGGTGTGGCGGCGCCGGCTTACTTGATGAGCTTGTGCTCGACCAGCTTCTTGCGCAGCGTGTTGCGGTTCAGGCCCAGCCATTCGGCGGCGCGCGACTGGTTTTGTTCGGCATGCTGCATGACCACTTCCAGCAGCGGCTTTTCGACCACCCGGACCATCATGTCGTACATGCGGTCGGGCGCGGTGCCGCCCAGGTCGGTGAAATAGCCTTCCAGACTGGTACGCACACATTCCTCCAGATTGATTTTGCTCATGGTGCAGCTTCCTCCTTGTTTTTATCGTTGTTCATGGGTTCATCAGCCGGGGCATGGTGGCCCTGGGGAGCCGCCGGAATGCGGTCCATGTCCGC
Organism: Burkholderiales bacterium; assembly: GCA_038242795.1. Taxonomy (GTDB): domain Bacteria; phylum Pseudomonadota; class Gammaproteobacteria; order Burkholderiales; family Burkholderiaceae_C; genus Polaromonas. The sequence continues at coordinate 615 of JBBSRS010000468.1, read as the reverse complement.
GCCCAGGCCGTCAAAAAATTCAGTCACCGCCTCAAGCTGCGCCTGACAATCTTCCAGCCCGTTCATCCGGCCGCGAAACGCCTCGCCGCCGGGCAGGCTTTTGACATACCAGCCAATGTGCTTGCGCGCCGTGCGCACGCCCGAATACTCGCCATAGAGCTGGTAATGGTCGAGCAGATGGTCAAGCAGCAGGCGCTTGACGTCGGCCACCAGCGGCGATGCCAGGTGGCTGCCGGTCGCCAGGAAGTGCGTCACCTCGCGAAAAATCCAGGGCCGGCCCTGCGCGGCGCGGCCGACCATCACCGCATCGGCGCCGGTGTAGGCGAGCACGTCGCGCGCTTTTTCAGGGCTGCTGATGTCGCCATTGGCCACCACCGGGATGCGCAGCGCGGCCTTCACCTCGGCCATCGTGTCGTATTCGGCCAGGCCCTTGTAGCCCTGCTCGCGGGTGCGGCCATGCACGGCAATCATCTGCACGCCGGCGCTTTCGGCGGCGCGGGCGATCGTCAGGGCATTTTTATGGCTTTGCGCCCAGCCGGTGCGTATCTTCAACGTGACCGGAACGCCGTGCGGGGCGCAGGCGCCCACCACCGCCTCGATGATCTGCAGCGCCAG
>JBBSRS010000467.1:0-2668 GCA_038242795.1 Burkholderiales bacterium | reverse complement strand
TCTGAAACTTCATGGAAAGAGTTTTAAGCACCCTGCCCCTGCCCCCCGCCCCTACCAAACGTGCTGCCCTGCTTTCACCAGATGTGCTTGATGCACCGACGCGCGCACCCGCTAAAGCACCCCGAAAGTCATCCAAGCAAGTTGAATTGGCCAGCCAACCCACGGCTATCGGGCTGCTTGAAAGCCGTGCTGTCGCGGAACTTGGGCAACCTATCGTTTATGCAGAGAAAAAGGCCCATTCCGCAATGGATACGGGGTTGATCAGCTCTCAAAAAGAGAGCGTGCCCCGTGCACTGCCCGCGTTCAGGCCCAAAAAGACCCGGCCGTCTGGCCAGCCCAAGCTGTTCGTTCTGGACACCAATGTCCTGATGCACGATCCCATGTGCCTGTTCCGCTTTGAGGAACACGATATTTTCCTGCCCATGATCGTGCTGGAAGAACTCGACGGCCATAAAAAAGGCATGACTGAAGTGGCCCGCAATGCGCGCCAGACGAGCCGCACCCTCGACGGTCTTGCCGGCGCGAATGGCGCCGACATCGGCAAGGGGTTGAAGCTGAACACCACGGGTCACCCCGAAGCCAGCGGCTGCCTGTTTTTTCAGACCAAGGTGCTCGACTACACCTTGCCCATCAGCCTGCCGCAGGGAAAGGCCGACAACCAGATACTTGGCGTGGTCGAAGCCCTGCGCAAGGAGCATGCACCGCGCGAGGTCGTGCTGGTCTCCAAAGACATCAACATGCGTGTTAAGGCGCGTGCGTTGGGGCTTAATACCGACGACTACCAGAACGACAAGGTTCTTGAAGACGGCGACCTGCTGTATGCAGGTTCGCTGGCCCTGCCGCCCGACTTCTGGACACGCCAAAGCAAAACCATTGAAAGCTGGCAGCAAGGTGTCCACACTTTCTACCGCATCACCGGTCCGATCGTGCCCATCCTGATGATCAACCAGTTTGTATTTTTCGAGTCTCCCGGCGAACCGTCGTTGTACGCCCGCGTCACTGAAATCCAGGGAAAGACAGCGGTCCTGAAAACGCTGAAGGATTTCACCCACCTGAAAAATTCGGTTTGGGGCGTCACGATGCGCAACCGCGAACAAAACTTCGCCATGAACCTGCTGATGGACCCGGAAGTGGACTTTGTCACTCTCGCCGGCACGGCAGGCACCGGCAAGACACTGATGGCTCTGGCCAGTGGGCTGACACAGGTGCTCGATGACCGGCGTTACACCGAAATCATCATGACACGCGCCACGGTGTCGGTTGGCGAAGACATCGGTTTTCTTCCCGGCACCGAAGAAGAAAAAATGGGGCCCTGGATGGGCGCACTCGACGACAACCTGGAAGTTCTCGGCAAGACCGACGGCGGTGCGGGCGAATGGGGCCGCGCTGCCACCAATGAACTGATCCGTTCACGTATCAAGGTCAAGAGCATGAACTTCATGCGCGGCAGGACTTTCATGAACAAGTACGTCATCATTGATGAGGCGCAGAACCTGACGCCCAAGCAGATGAAAACCCTGATCACGCGGGCAGGGCCTGGCACCAAGATCGTCTGCATGGGCAATCTGGCGCAGATCGACACGCCGTACCTGACCGAGGGGTCGTCGGGCATGACATTCGCCGTTGACCGCTTCAAGGGCTGGCCGCATGGCGGGCATATCACCCTTGCGCGTGGCGAGCGTTCGCGCCTGGCCGATTTTGCCAGTGAAGTGCTTTAAAGACAGCAGTCAAAATTTTCTGGTGATGGGCATCGGGGCTTGTCAACATCCGGCCTTTGCTTCGAGCAGTTGAAAACCTCTCGAAAACAAACGAAAAGCCCTGCCCCATACCGACAAGCACCAGTTCACTGCACATTGCTCCCATCAGGGCATCCATCCAGTGATGGGTGCAAGCGTGCAGCAACAATTCGTTGCTTGGAGCAGTGGATTTACAGAACGTTGAGTTGCCGTAGGTACACAACGTTCTTAAGCCGGTAGCGCCTCCAGCTTGCTGGCGAGCAACTGTTCGTCCTGCTTCAAAAAAATGGTGATTCTTTTGCTAGATGTGGAAAGCGGTTGCAGAGCTTGCAGTTGACGGGGCATCAAGTGAGCGGATTGCATCTTCTTCATCACCTCGGTTTATAAAACGTTGTGTGTGCATCCACCATGACAAACTTTTTACCCATTCCTTTTGAGCGCCAACCAGCAAAAAACCTATCAAATTTTCCTGAAAATTTGGCTCCAGCAATAAGTAACTTTCAGATGAACGCCAACAGCCTGAACCTGAAGCCGTCTTACATCAAAACTTCCGCTGCTGCACTTTTTGCCTGGCCACGGCGCGCTGTCAATGAACCACCCGCGGCTGCCAGCATGATGCAGACAATGGCCAGCCACTGCAGGCTGCTGAGATGCTCATTGAGCATCAACAAGCCCAGCAGGGCAGCGACCGCCGGCTCCAAGCTGGTCATGATGCCAAAAGCTTCCTGCGGCAATCGTTTCAAAGCCATCATTTCCAGCGATATGGGAATCGCGCTGGAAATGGCGGCCACACCCAGCCCAAACAGAAGAATATGGGGGTCAAGCAAAGCACTGCCTGCGTGCCATACACCAAATGGAACGACGGTGAGGGCCGCAACCGTCAATCCCATCGAAACGGAATGACCGGCATGCAGGTGGCTCAAGCGCTTGCC
>JBBSRS010000466.1:0-2675 GCA_038242795.1 Burkholderiales bacterium | reverse complement strand
GGTCAGCGCAATGTCTTCTTCCAGGATGGGGGCATGGCCGCACCATTCGCCCAGGCGCTGGCCCAGGATCAGGCAGGTGTCGGCCAGGCGCAGCATGTACTGCGTCCCGGAATCTTGGCTGGGTTGGATCGACGGGTTCATGCGGCTCCTTACATGTGGTTCACGGCTTCGGGCAACTTGTAGAAGGTGGGGTGGCGGTACACCTTGTCTTCCATCGGGTCGAAGTACATGCCCTTGTCGCCCGGGTCGCTGGCAACGATCTGGTCGGAGCGCATGACCCAGATGCTGGTGCCTTCCTGGCGGCGGGTGTAGACGTCGCGGGCCAGTTGTATTGCCATCTTGGCGTCAGCCGCATGCAGGCTGCCGCTGTGCTTGTGGTCCAGGCCGGCGCGGCTGCGCACAAAAACTTCCCACAAAGGCCATTCGGTTGCTTGCGTCATGTCAGGTTCCTCTGGATTGGGTTCAGGCCGCCTTGGCCGCTGGCAAATGCTTGGCTGCGTGGGCCAGCGCCGCTTCGCGCACCCAGGCGCCATCGTCCCAGGCCTTGACGCGGGCGCTCAGGCGTTCACGGTTGCACGGACCGTCGCCACCAATGACGCGCCAGAATTCGCGCCAGTCGATGGCGCCGAAGTCGTAGTGCTGGCGCTCCTCGTTCCATTTCAGTTCCGGGTCGGGCAGTGTCACGCCCAATACCTTGGCCTGCTCTGCGGTGGCGTCGATGAACTTTTGCCGCAACTCGTCGTTGCTCATGCGCTTGATGCCCCAACGCATCGACTGCGCGGTGTTGGGCGACTGGTCATCGGGCGGGCCGAACATCATGATCGACGGCCACCACCAGCGGTTCACCGAATCCTGCACCATCGCGCGCTGGGCGTCGGTGCCTTGCTGCATCATGGTCAGCAATGCTTCGTAGCCCTGGCGCTGGTGAAAGCTTTCCTCGCGGCAAATGCGGATCATGGCGCGTGAGTAGGGCGCATACGAGCAGCGGCACAGCGGCACCTGGTTCATGATTGCGGCGCCGTCGACGAGCCAGCCGATCACACCCATGTCGGCCCAGCTCAGGGTCGGGTAGTTGAAGATCGAGCTGTACTTGGCCTTGCCGGTGTGCAGGGCGTCAAGCAGTTCGTCGCGCGTCGTGCCCAGCGTCTCGGCGGCCGCATACAGGTACAAACCATGCCCGCCTTCGTCCTGCACCTTGGCCAGCAAGATCAGCTTGCGCTTGAGCGTGGGTGCGCGGGAAATCCAGTTGCCCTCGGGCAGCATGCCGACGATCTCGCTGTGCGCATGCTGGCTGATCTGGCGGATCAGCGTCTTGCGGTAATGCTCGGGCATCCAGTCCTTGGCTTCAATAAAGTCGCCGTCGTCGATGCGCGCCTCGAAGCGTTCCTCCAACTGCATTTCTTGGGTCGAACGAACGGCTTTCCTGCCATCGCCCGGCTCGGGGGTCATCGTGTCCATGGCTTGCGTGTACATAGGGTGATTCCTTTCCTGATGGGTTTGCCTGAAGTGTCAGCTTGGCTGGCGTGGCCGCGAATCGATGACCCGCCGGGCCTTGCCCGTCAGCGTGCGCTCGATGGATTCCGGTGCCATGACCGACACCTGGGTGGAAATGCCCACCAGCGTCTTGATGCGGTGCTGGAGCCAGGCGGCGACCTCGTCGATGTCGCTCTGGCTGAATCCGGTGTCCGAATGCCGCCATTCGCAGTGCACATTCACCTGGTCGAGCGGCCCCTGGCGGTTGACATGGATCTGGTACATGCCCGAGAGCCTCGGATGCTGCAGGACGACTTCCTCGATCTGTGTCGGGAACACGTTGACGCCGCGAATGATCAGCATGTCGTCGCTGCGCCCGACAATCTTGCCCATGCGCCGGAACGACCGCGCCGTGGGGGGCAGCAGCCGCGTCAGGTCGCGTGTGCGGTAGCGGATGATGGGCAGCGCTTCCTTGGTCAGCGAGGTGAACACCAGTTCGCCTTCCTCGCCGTCGGGCAGCACCTCGCCGGTGTCCGGATTGACGATCTCAGGGTAGAAATGGTCTTCCCAGATGACCGGGCCATCCTTGGCTTCGATGCACTCGCTGGCCACGCCGGGCCCCATGACCTCGGACAGGCCGTAAATATCGACCGCATCCATGCCGGTCTTGCCTTCAATGTCCCGGCGCATGGCCTCGGTCCAGGGTTCGGCGCCGAAAATGCCGACCTTCAGCGAGCTCTCGCGAGGGTTCAGGCCCTGCCGCGCAAACTCCTCGATGATCACCTGCATGTAGCTCGGCGTGACCATGATGATGTCGGGCTGAAAGTCATGGATCAGCTGCACTTGCCGCTCGGTCTGGCCGCCGGACATCGGAATGACGGTGCAGCCTGCCAGTTCGGCGCCATAGTGCGCCCCCAGTCCGCCGGTGAACAGTCCGTAGCCGTAGGCAATGTGAATGCTGTCGCCCGCCCGGCCACCTGCGGCGCGGATCGAGCGTGCCACCAGCCGGGCCCAGGTATCGATGTCATTTCGGGTGTAGCCGACCACTGTCGGCTTGCCGGTGGTGCCTGACGACGCATGAATACGCGCCACCTGGCTGCGGGGTACGGCAAACATGCCAAACGGGTAGTTCTGGCGCAGGTCGTTCTTGACGGTGAACGGAAATTTCGAAAGGTCGCTCAGCTGCTTCAGGTCATCGGGCT
>JBBSRS010000465.1:0-2676 GCA_038242795.1 Burkholderiales bacterium | reverse complement strand
GTTCGACCATATGTACGAATCGCTGGAGCAGCCGCACTTCGTGGTGACCGGTTGCATCGTTGATGGACCCGAGTGTTTCCTGACCTGGCATTTCATTTTTCATTTCAAGCGCTTTGACACCCGGACGCTGCAGACCGTGCGCGGCGGCTCGCACCTGAAGTTCAACGCCGCCGGGCTGCTGGATTTTCACCGCGACTACTGGGACGCGGCCGAGGAACTGTACGAAAAGCTGCCGCTGGTCAGGCGGCTGATGCGCTGGCTCAAGGAGCGCGCGCGGCAGTAATCCCGTGAAACCTCAGCCAGCCTGGGTTTCCACGAAACTCGGCCGCAGGGCCAGCTTGTCATACAGCCTGGCCAGTTGCGGATGGGTGTCGCGCCACTGCATTTGGGGAAAACGAAAGTCCAGGTAGCCCAGCACCGAACCCACCGCCACATCGGACAGGCTGAAATGAACGCCGCTGCAGTACGGCTTGTCGCCCAGCCCCTTGACCATGGCGTGCAGCGCCGTGTCGATCTTTCCCATTTGCCTCGCAATCCAGGCGTCGCAGCGCTGCGCGTCGGTGCGGCCGGACCAGGTGGCTTCCAGCCGGGCCAGCAGCGCGGCGTCCATGACGCCATCGGCCAGCGCTTCCCAGGTCTTGACTTCGGCGCGCTCGCGGCCCTGCGGGGGAATCAGCTTGCCGACCGGCGACAGCGTGTCCAGGTATTCGACAATCACGCGCGAATCAAAGATGGCCTCGCCGCCCTCCATGATCAGGCACGGCACCTTGCCCAGCGGATTGGACAGGCTGATGGCGGTGTCGGCCGACCAGACGTCTTCCAGCACAAACTGGTAATCGAGCTTTTTCTCGGCCATGACGATGCGCACCTTGCGAACATAGGGGCTGGTGTTGGATCCGATGAGTTTCATCATGTGCTGTGTTCTTGTCGTGGCCGGGGTAAACCAGCATTCTATCGAGTCAGGCGTTTGGTGGAATGACAGTGGCGTCCCCGCGCCCTATTCTGCTGCAGTGCAGCAGAGCCGGTATTTTCACCGGTGCGGCCTACAATCGTCCGCATGAGCTTTTCACCCATCAACGCACTGTCGCCGCTGGACGGCCGATACGTCGCCAAACTTGCCACCCTCCGCCCCCTGATGTCCGAGCAAGGCTATATGCACCGCCGCGTCCAGGTGGAAATCGCCTGGTTCATCGCGCTGTCCGACGCCAGATTCGCCGAATTCAAACCCCTGAGCCCCGGTGCGCGCACCTACCTGCTCGGCCTGGTGAAGAACTTCAGCGAAGCCGACGCCCTGGCCATCAAAACCATTGAAAAAACCACCAACCACGACGTCAAGGCCGTCGAATACTGGATCAAGTCCAAGTTCGAGGCCCGGCCCGAACTGCAGGCCGCCAGCGAATTCGTGCATTTCGCCTGCACCAGCGAGGACATCAACAACACCAGCCAGGCGCTGCAGCTGAAAAGCAGCCGCGAACAGGTCGTGCTGCCGGCGCTCGACAAGGTCATCGACAAGCTGCGCCAGATGGCCCATGCGCATGCCGACGTGCCGATGCTCAGCCGCACCCACGGCCAGACCGCCAGCCCGACCACCGTCGGCAAGGAACTGGCCAATGTCGTCGTGCGACTGGTCAACACCCGTGAAAAAATTGCCGGCATCCCGCTGATGGCGAAGATGAACGGCGCCGTGGGCAACTACAACGCCCATTTGGCCGCCTGGCCCGACTTCGACTGGGAAGCCTTCAGCCGCCACGTCATTGAAACGCCCGAGCCGCTGGGCCTGGGCCTGACCTTCCAGCCCTACAGCATCCAGATCGAGCCGCACGACTACATGGCCGAGCTGTTCGACGCCGTGGCCCGCACCAACACCATCCTGATCGACCTGGCGCGCGACATCTGGGGCTATGTCAGCGTCGGCTACTTCAAGCAGCGCCTGAAGGAAGGCGAAATCGGCTCCTCGACCATGCCGCACAAGGTCAACCCGATCGACTTTGAAAACGCCGAGGGCAACCTGGGCCTGGCCAACGCGCTGTTGCGCCACATGAGCGACAAGCTGCCCATCAGCCGCTGGCAGCGCGACCTGACCGACTCGACCGTGCTGCGCAACATGGGCGTGGCGCTGGGGTATGCGGTGCTGGCCTACCACTCGCTGTGCATCGGCCTGAACAAGCTGGAGCTGAACGAGGAAACCCTCGCCGACGACCTGGACAGCGCCTGGGAAGTGCTGGCCGAGCCGATCCAGACGGTGATGCGTCGTTACGGCGTGCAGGGCGCCTACGAAAAGCTCAAGGAAGTCACGCGCGGCAAGACCGTCAGGCCGGAAGACCTGCATGGCCTGATCCGCTCGCTGGACATTCCCGAGGCCGAAAAAGAGCGCCTGCTGGTGATGACGCCGGGCAGCTATGTCGGCATGGCGGCCGAGCTCGCCCGGCGAGTGTAAGAAGCCCCCACGCTCCCCACTTCGTGTGGTTCGCTGCCCCCCGAGGGGGCCGCTGCGCCTGCGGTCTGCCACAGCCAGTCCCGCGGCCCTGGCTGGTGGAGAATGCGCCCCCACGCTTGTCGCTTTGCGTACTGCGCTGCCCCCGGGGGGCGCTGCGCCTGCGGTCTGGCAGAGCCAGTCCCGCGGCCCTGGCTGGTGGGGAGGCGCCCCCACGCTTGTCGCTTTGGATAATGCGCTGC
>JBBSRS010000464.1:0-2693 GCA_038242795.1 Burkholderiales bacterium | reverse complement strand
CCTGGAGCCCGTGTTGCCAGAATTCAGCCCCGAACCGGTCTGGCTGTACGCCGCGTATGCGCAGCGCCGCCAGAACAGCGCGGCGTTGAAGGCGCTGCTGGCATTCCTGGAAGAACGCTGGATGGTGGGCTGACGCTTTTTGCGGATTTTTCAGCTTGGGCGGACACAGGCGGTGCCCCGCCACGGGGGCCCGGCAGGCGAAGCCGTTCGCTGGCCAGGGCAGCCAGGCCGCCCGGTCAGGCGCAAGCGGAAGTTTGCTACCGATACGATAGCTGCCAGCGCTGATCCACCTTGCGCAAAATGCCTGAAACGCTCAAATTTTCAGGCAAACGCCCCAGCCAAGGTCAGCCCAGCTGCTCGGCCAGGAAGGCCAGCGTGCGCTCGCGGGCCAGGTGCGCCGCCGCTTCGTCGTACGAGCCGCGCTGGTCGCAGTTGAAGCCGTGGTCTGCCGCATAGACATGCACCGCCACCTCGGGATGCGCCTGCCTGAACGCCTCGATGCCCTCCATGGGAATCCAGTGGTCGCGGTCGCCGAAATGCGCCATCACCGGGCACTGGGGCTGGTGGGCGGCTTCCGTCTTGTTGGTCATGCCGCCGCCATAGTAGGGAACCGCCGCCGACAGGCCCTTGAGCAGGCAGGCTGACCGCCACGCCAGCAGGCCGCCCCAGCAAAAGCCGATGATGCCGACCTTGCCGCCGCTCAATTCGGCCGCATGGTCGATGGCGGCCTGGATGTCCTGCATCACGGCGGCGCCCGGCAAGGCCTCCACAGCGGCCTTCAGCGCCATGCCGGCGCCCATGTCCGCGTCGGCATAGCCCAGTTCCACGCCCGTCTTGACGCGGTCGAACGTGGCCGGCGCCACCGCCAGGTAGCCCTGGGCGGCAAAACGGTCGGCGACTGCACGGATGTGCGAATTGACGCCGAAGATTTCCTGCAGCACGACGATGGCCGCGCGCGGCGTGCCTTCAGGCTTTGCCACATAGGCGGAAACCTTGAAACCGTCGGCAGAGGTGAGCGTGGTGAATTGACCCATGGTGTGAAAAGCTCCTGTTGGCAAGTGGTTGGGAAAAAAGGAAAACCCGAAAAGCGATGGATTTTTCAGTCAGGCAGCCTGGAGCCGGCGTTCGACAAAGTCAAGCCGGTCCTGGCCCCAGAACAGTTCGCCATCGATCACGTAGCTGGGCGCGCCAAACACGCCGGCCTCGATCGCCTGCGCGGTATTGGCCTCGTAGCGCTCCTGCACGGCCTGGCTGTAGGACTGCTCCAGCCGCGCGGCGTCCAGGCCACATTCAGCGAGCAGTTCGGCCAGCACCTTCTCGTCGGCGATGTGCCGCTCCTGCGCCCAGCAGGCGCCAAAGACCGCGCTGCCGATCTTCATGGCGGCCTCCACGCCATCGTGCAGGTCCACGGCGATGATCAGGCGCGAGGCATCGTCGCCCGAGACCGGAAAGAATTTGGGCTTGGCATGCAGCGGCAAGCCCAGAAAGTCCGCATGCCGCCGCAGCTCCAGCAGCCGGTAGGCCTGTCGCTGCGGCGCACGCTGGCCCAGCGGCAGGCCGCCTGAAATCGGGAACACCTTGCCGCCCAGGTCGATGGGCAGCAACCGCACCGTGGCGCCTGCGGCACGCGTGATCTGCGCAAAGCGCTCGTGGCCCAGGTAAACCCAGGGGCTTTGCGGGGTGAGGTAGTAGTCCACGGTGGTGCTCAAGGTTTTTTCTCCGGTGAAGGTGAGGAAGTCATTACAGTCAGGGGTTTTCGCGCGATGCCCTTTGTAACCGGGATTGCCATTTTTTGCAGGAGACTGGTTTGTCCCAACTTGTTTTGATCACCGGCGGCTCGCGCGGCATTGGCGCGGCCACCGCCTTGCTGGCCGCCCGCCACGGCTATGCGGTCGCCGTCAACTACACCGCCAATTCGCTGGCCGCCGACGAGGTGGTGCGGCAAATCCGCCAGGGCGGCGGCCAGGCCATGGCGGTCCAGGCCGACGTGGCCAATGAAGCGCAGGTGGTGGCGATGTTTGAAAAGATCGACGCCAAATTCGGCCCCCTGAGCGCGCTGGTGAACAACGCCGGCGTGGTCGACCAGACCACGCGCATCGAGGCCATCACCCTGGCGCGCCTGCAGCGCATGTTTGAAATCAACGTGTTCGGCGCCTTTTTGTGCGCCCGCGAGGCGGTGCGGCGCATGAGCACCCGGCACGGCGGCGCGGGCGGCGCCATCGTCAATGTGTCCAGCGTCGCCGCCCGGCTGGGCTCGCCTGGGCAGTACGTGGACTACGCGGCGGCCAAGGGCGCGATCGACACCTTCACCATCGGCCTGGCCAAGGAAGTGGCGGCCGAAGGCATCCGCGTCAACGCGGTGCGGCCGGGCATCATCGAGACCGGCATCCATGCCTCCGGCGGCCTGCCCGACCGGGTGCGCGACATGGCGCCGCTGGTGCCGATGCAGCGCGCCGGCAGCGCCGGGGAAGTGGCCGAATCCATCGTCTGGCTGATGGGCGCGTCGTCCAGCTACACGACCGGCGCCTTGCTGGACGTGGCAGGCGGCCGCTGAACATGGACTTCAAACCCCTGGTGACCTTGCTCGCCATCGTCAACCCGCTGGCCATCGTGCCGTTTTTTATCCATTACACCCAGGGGTTTTCTGAAAAGCAGCGCAAGGATACGGTGCGTACCGCCGCACGCAGCTCCTT